>CAJWTP010000093.1 GCA_913047325.1 uncultured Gammaproteobacteria bacterium | reverse complement strand
TCCTTCTGCTTGGCATATACTTATTTATTATTGGAAGGGGGATCATTATTGCAATAAATGCTCAAAATCTTTTTTCTAGACTGCTTGCATCTAGCATTAGTTTGACTTTTTTTGTCTACGTCTTTGTCAATATTGCAATGACAACTGGCATCTTGCCAATTGTTGGCATTCCCCTTCCGCTAATCAGTTCAGGGGGAACGTCAATGGTGACTATAATGCTGGGTTTAGGAATGTTGATGTCGGTCCAAACTCACAGAAGATTGGTGGAGAAGTGAACTACAAAAAAACAATTATCTATTTAATCCTATTATCGTCGTTTCAATTGACTATCTATGCTAACGATACACAAGCAAACGAATCCAAGGAGGCAATCAAGCTAGAGTTAATTGAGGAATTGGTAACTCAGCATGGCTTTGATGAGCAGTACATCACAGCAATTTTTGAAAAAGTCGCGTATCTACCAAAGATAATCGATAACATCAGCAAGCCCGCAGAAAAGACAAAAACATGGAATGAATACAGAGGAATCTTTTTTACACCTGCCAGAATAGCGGCTGGTGTAATATTTGCAAAACAACACGAAACGTTGCTATTAAAAGCTGCCCAAGAAACAGGGGTACCGGTGGATGTAATATTGGGAATCCTAGGAGTGGAAACATACTTTGGTCGAATACAAGGAAATTATAAAGTCATAGATTCTCTCTACACACTGGTCACAGGATACCCTCCTAGAAGTGCATTTTTTAAAAAAGAATTAATCAATCTCTTTTACCTAGCACGTGAACAAGGTATTGCTATTGGAGAAATTAAAGGCTCTTACGCCGGGGCTATGGGAGCAGCGCAGTTCATACCTTCTAGCTATAGAGCCTATGCCGTTGATGGTGACAATGATGGCATTATTGATCTTTTTGAAAACTGGAATGACATCGTTATGAGCATCGCCAATTATTTACAGCAAAATGGTTGGCGTAGAAACGAAGATATAATTTCTCAAACAAGCTTGGACGATGAACAACTAAAAACATTTGCTTCGAAAGCATTGAAACCTCAATACACCATTGAAATATTAAATAACAACGGCATAAATTTTGAGAACAATCTCAATAATGATTCACTAGCACAGATCATACTATTAGAAGGAGACGTTAAAAAAACCTACGTTGGGTTTCATAATTTCTATGTCATTACAACCTACAATAGGAACGTTATGTATGCGCTGTCTGTGATACAGGTTGGTAGAAGTATTCAATCTAAAACTTTATGAACTCCAGAAATAAAAAAATTAGCAAATATACTCTACTTATCATCATTATTGTATTGACTAGCAACTGTAGTTACGTGCCAAATGTTGCAAATAAACAGACAAAATCTAGTCAGATATCTGTCTTGCAGAATGATTGCACGATTGAAAGAGAGAAAGGCTATGTATACAAGGTCAGTGGCAAAAGATATAAAGTTCTAAGATCTGCCAGAGGCTATAAAAAGAAAGGAGTTGCATCTTGGTATGGACCCAATTTCAATGGTAAAAGCACAGCATGTGGTGAAACTTATGACATGTTTGAGTATACCGCCGCACATAAAACTCTTCCGCTTCCCTCATATTTAAGAGTTAAGAATTTACAAAATGGAGCCTCTGTGATCGTTAAAGTCAATGATAGAGGTCCTTTTAAAGATAATAGAATAATTGACTTGTCTTACGCAGCTGCAAAAGGAATTGGCATGATTGACGATGGAACTGCTTTCGTCGAGTTAACAAATATCACACGACAAGAAGCAGCTAGAAGTATGTATTATGAAAATAAAAGTAGCATTGCAAAGGAAAAAATAACTGCTATAACCCAACTAAGTAACGATAATATTTACCTTCAAATAGGGGCATTTAAAACAAAAAGCAATGCTAGAAAATTGAAAAAGCGAGTAGAAGAAAAAGATATTGACAATGTCTATATAAAAAAAGCATGGACTAAAATAGGAACACTGTATCGCGTTCGGATAGGTCCTATTGGGGATATCGAACGCTATGATGAAATAATAAAGTTACTAATATCATTGTCGCTGGATATTACTTTGGTTACAAATTAATCTAATGATAAAGCTCAATAACCATGCTTTTTCGTTTATGATATGGTTTGCAACACAGAACATTGAACTTTATAAAAACTAT
>CAJWTP010000092.1 GCA_913047325.1 uncultured Gammaproteobacteria bacterium | reverse complement strand
AAAATATCACCAACAACTTGGTGGTTACGAAAGCGTACACCCTTAACAACCAAACCATCTTTTACATCCAGACAAGGAATTATTCTTCTTGTAAGAATTGTTTCACCTCTTGTGTTTTAATTTTTTTGTCCAATAGTGCCTTTCCTGTCACAGCAGAGTAAAGACCAATTGATTCTAGCTCTACAACATCACTCATTGATGACAGTCCTCCGGAAGCGATAAATTTCAGAGATTCTGAAAATTCAACACACTGGCGATATAAATTCATATTGGGTCCTGATAATGTGCCGTCCTTACTGATGTCAGTAATCAGGAAATCCTGAAAGCCGTTATCTTTAAAAATCTTTAATAATTGAAATAATGATTGACCACTTGATTGCTGCCAGCCATGCGTCATCACCATTGGTTCTCCACCTTCATATAGAATATCGAGAGCTATGATAATTCTGGATAACTCAACATTTTTAAAAGCATCCTCTAGCCTGCCAATATTTACAATGGCGTAGCTGCCTGATATCGTTTGAAACACCCCAATATCTAGCCATTTCACAATGTCATCTAAAGATCGGATCCCGCCACCTAATTGAACATTCAAGCCTGATGTTTCTATGATTTCTTTAATCACATCAGCATTTTCAGAACAACCATCCTTAGTGCCATCAAGATCAACAATATGTAGGTTAGTAAACCCAGTGGCTTGGTATTTTTTTGCAAGCTCTACCGGGCCCAGCTCATAATGAGTAACCTTGTTAAACTTGCCTTGATGCAACCTAACACAGTGCCCATCGATTAAATCAATTGCAGGTATTAATTTCATAAACTATAAATTAAAAAATGAATCCAATAACTTTGAACCTGCAGCTCCTGACTTTTCAGGATGGAATTGAACCCCATAGAAATTTTCCTGCTGAACAATGCAGGAGAATTCTATAGCGTATTCAGTACTGGCAATGGTCTGGTCCAATAAGGGAATATAATAACTATGGATGAAATAAAAATAAGCGCCTTCAAGAGTGTTATCTACTAAGGATGTGTGTTTATTTAACTTTATACTATTCCATCCCATGTGAGGCACAGGGTAGCTTGAGTCTGTAGTAAAACGCTTACACTCTCCTTGGATAATTCCCAAACATGCCTCATTCTCTTCCTTCGTAGAATCAAACAATAGTTGCATACCTAAGCAAATTCCTAATATCGGTTGTTTGAGATCTTTAATAGTTGTAATCAAGTCAGTTTGAGACAGTTTTTGCATAGCATCTTTGGCTGCACCAACACCGGGAAGAATAATGTGCGATGCATTGGATATATCATCCCTATCGTTGGTTACGTTATATTCGAGTCCCAATCTTTTAATGGCAAAAGTCAGTGAGGATAAATTAGCCCCGCCACAGTCAACTATGGCAACTTTTTTTATATTGTTCATAATACGCCTTTGGTTGAAGGCACTGTATCATCCGAAATCTTAATCGCTTCCTTGAGCACACGCCCCATGGTTTTAAAACATGCCTCGATCATGTGGTGATTATTCTCACCTGAGACCGACACGTGTAGAGTTGCGTTTAATGATTGAGAGAAAGATTGAAAGAAATGACTCACTAATTCAACAGGGAAATCACCCACCTGATCTCGGTCAAATTTACCTTCGAATGAACAAAACGGTCTGCCCGATAAGTCTAAAGCCATTTTGGCGAGTGATTCATCCATTGGCAGCGTGAAAGCATAACGGTTAATACCAAACTTATTACTCAATGCCACACTAAATGCTTGCCCAAGAGATAGGGCCACATCTTCAACGGTATGATGTTCATCGACACCCAAATCGCCATTACATTCAATGATGATTGAGGTATTGGAGTGTTTCGCCAGTTGTTCAAGCATATGATCAAAAAAACCAATCCCGGTGCTAATAGAGACAGGAGCACTGACTGCTAGATTAACCTCTACGGAGATTTCTGTTTCATTAGTTTGTCGAACCACTTTAGCCTTTCGATCTACACTCAGGATCTCATCAACGATACTTGACCAGGGTTGCTTGGCATAAGGATCGATCTTGATGCCTTGTAGCTTGAGTCGTTTAGAGAACTCCATATCGGTGTCGCGGTCGCCGATAACATAGGATCTTTGAGGATCGATGTTGTTTTGCACCAAGAACTCGGTAATAAGCCCTGTTGCTGGTTTTCTGCAGTCGCA
>CAJWTP010000091.1 GCA_913047325.1 uncultured Gammaproteobacteria bacterium | reverse complement strand
AGCTCCTGGAAGTGAAGGAGGGGAGAAAACAAAAGAATATCTTGTAAATGCTTTCCAAGAGTTTTCTCTTGAGTCGATCAACGGGGATTACTTACTTGATGTTCCTTTGGTTGAGGTTTCAGTCAAGAAAGGATCCTATATCTCCATTCTTCAAGATGATGGAGAGCACAAACTTCAACAAGGAACCGAAGCCGTTTATTGGACTAAAAGAGTACAGGAAGAAGTTGCCGTTGAGGAGAGTGAACTGGTATTTGCTGGGTACGGAATTGTTGCTCCAGAGTACGGATGGAATGATTATGAGGGCATTGATATGAGGGGGAAAACTGCCGTGTTACTGATCAATGATCCAGGGTTTGCAACACAAGATCCTGCCTTATTTAAAGGCAATGCCATGACTTACTACGGCAGATGGACTTATAAATACGAAGAAGCTGCTCGGCAGGGAGCAGAAGCCGTCATCATTATTCACGAAACAGCTCCAGCTGCTTATCCATGGCAAGTTGTGGAAACCAGTTGGCAAGGAAAACAGATTGATTTAAAACGAGAAGACATGGGATTGAATCGAGTCAAAGTTGAAGCGTGGATAACACATTCTGTAGCTCAAAATCTCTTTGAAAAATCTGGACTTGATTTTGAAAAACTTAAACAGCAAGCTCTGAATTCTAATTTCAAACCTTTGGTTATGAAAGGTCTCAAGCTCAAAGCAAGACTAAACAACAAGATTAAGTTTCAGAATTCTCATAATGTCGCAGCAGTAAAAAAGGGTTCATTAAGACCCAATGAATTTATTCTCATGATGGCTCATTGGGATCATCTAGGCACTAAAGAAGGACAGGAAGGGGACAATATCTATAATGGTGCAGTCGATAATGCCACTGGTGTTGCTGGACTCTTGGAGTTGGCAGAAACATTGAATGATTATGATAACGAAAGATCGCTTTTATACTTAGCAGTCACTGCAGAAGAGTCAGGTCTTTTAGGATCAGCCTATTTTGCTGAATACCCACCTATAGACTTATCTCAGATTGTTGCCGGTTTTAATTTTGATGCATTACAACCAGGTGGAAAGTCAAAAGATGTGATTATTGTGGGCTATGGGGCTTCGCAATTGGAAGATATTCTGGCAAGAAAACTCAAGAAATTTGGTAAATATATACTTCCAGATCCAGAACCTGAAAAAGGGTTTTTCTACCGTTCCGATCACATAAGTCTGTCTAAGAAAGGGGTGCCAACACTATATGCGGATGCGGGTTTCGATAAAGTGGATGGCGGTGTTGAAGCGGGTCAACGCTTAGCTGACCGATATACAACAGAGGACTATCACCAACCTTCTGATGAATACAATCCTAACTGGGACTTAAGTGGTATTGTTGAGCAGTTAAGTATCACCGCAGAAATAGTTCTTGATCTCGCCAATTCATTAAATTGGCCTGAGTGGTACGAGGGTAATGAGTTCAGATCAATTAGAGAAGAGTCTCGAAGTTCATCTCAGTAACTTTGCATGCAATCGGTTATCTTAAGCTCAACCGTTACTTGTCCTCAATGTGACTTTAGTAAAAAAGAACATATGCCAATTAATAGTTGTCAGTTTTTTTACGAATGTATAAATTGCCTATGTTTATTGAAGCCGAAACAAGTTGACTGTTGCATATTTTGTTCGTATGGGGATGTATCCTGTCCACCTGTGCAAGAGGATAGTTGTTGTTAAATTTGACTCTATTAATTAAAGGACTCGTCGGTGCACTCTTGCAAGTAGCATTCTTTGGAGCACTTCTTCTGATACCAGCGGGTACCTGGCAGTGGACTGAAGCAAATCAATTCCTGTATTTTTACGGCTTGCTTACATTGATCAGTACTGTTTTCCTGGCCATCAAAGCCCCTCGTAGCCTAGAAGCTCGCCTTGAAATCCCAATGAGTAAAAGCCAGCCCTTATCAGATCGTATTGCCACAACTTTTTTGCTTGTGTTTTTAGTCGGTTGGTTTGTATTTATTCCAGTTGATATCTTTCATCTAAAATTTTTAGCACCACCGCAACACATAATTTCAGTTCTCGGCGGTATTCTGAGTCTATTTGGCTATGGAATTATGCTTACAGCCTTGTATCAAAATGAATTTGCCACCACAGTAGTACGGGATCAATCCGACCGGGGGCATGAATTGAGGGACACGGGTTTGTATGGACTGGTCCGACACCCCTTTTATGCTGGATTTATATTATTTTGTCTTGGTATGGCACTTTGGTTACAAAGTTATGCCGCACTGATTGCCGGCTTACTGCCAATTACTGCGTTGATTGGGCGAATTTACGCTGAGGAAACTATGCTAGAGGAGTATTTAACTGGCTATAAGGCGTACATGTCAAAGGTGCGTTATCGAATTATACCTTTCATCTGGTAGT
>CAJWTP010000090.1 GCA_913047325.1 uncultured Gammaproteobacteria bacterium | reverse complement strand
AGTATTAGCCGGCAGTGTGAGCTGCTGCAACTGCCACGCTCTTCATACTACAGACCCAGATCGTCTCTTACCGAAGGGCCTGACAACCTGGAACTTTTGAGGCTTATCGATGAAGAGTTTCTGAGACATCCGTTTTATGGCAGCCGCAATATGAAGGTTTATCTAAGCCGCAAAGGCATTTCTGTAAACCGTAAACGGATCCAACGCTTGATGCGTTTAGTGGGCTTGGAGTCAGTAGCTCCCAATATTGTGAATGTATTGATTAGTCAAATATAAGAAAATAATGTTGAAAATGACTTCAACTGTAAATTACTTGGAAAAAAGGAAGCGAAAATGAGTATATTCAGCATTGGTGCAATTCTTGTCGGTCTTTCCGCCTTATTTGGTTATATTAATCATCGGTTTTTTCACCTGCCACACACGATTGGACTAGTGGTTTTTGCTCTATTAGCGTCACTTTCTATTATTGGATTAGATCTGATCACCCCCTCAGTTCAAATTGGACATAGGGTCAGTAGTGTGCTTCGGGAGATTGATTTTAATGAGACCCTGATGCACGGAATGTTGAGCTTCTTAATGTTTGCCGGGGCTTTGCACGCGGATTTTTCGGCTATCAAAAAAAGCCGTTTAACAATAGGTGTGATGGCAGTCTTTGGTACATTGATTTCGACCTTTTTAATAGGAGTTTCAATGTGGTTTCTGTTAGGCTTTTTTGAACTCAAGATCCCCTTTGTCTGGGCACTGGTGTTCGGTGCTTTGATCAGTCCTACAGACCCAGTTGCTGTTCTTAGTCTTTTTAAAACTGTTAACGTCCCTGAATCATTGCAGGCAAAGATGGCCGGTGAATCTCTATTTAACGACGGAGTTGGGGTTGTCTTATTCACAGTTGTATTAGCGATCGCACTAGCAGGTGAAGGACATGGCAGTGAAATGGGTTCGACCGAGGTTATCAAATTATTCTTTACCGAAGTGGCTGGCGGAGCCATACTTGGTCTGGTCGCTGGGTACATTGGTTATCGCGCTATGTACGGTATTGATGAATCTAGCCTCGAAGTTCTGATAACACTTGCGTTGGTGATGGTCACCTATTCGCTGGCCCTCTCTCTGCACATGAGTGGCCCGATTGCCATGGTAGTCGCGGGATTGTTCATCGGTAACAGCGGAGTCAAATATGCTATGAGCGAAAAAACAAAAGATGACGTGCTGACGTTCTGGACACTAATTGACGAAATTCTTAATTCAGTCCTGTTCCTTTTAATCGGTTTTGAAGTACTAATTGTCGCAGAGAGTATCGAATATTTGTGGTTTGCTCTCCTGGCCATTCCGGTGACACTTTTTGCCCGGACGTTAAGTGTTACTATTCCTGTCGCTATATTATCGCGGTGGGAAACCTTTACTACGGGGGCTGTACAGGTTTTGATTTGGGGAGGACTCCGTGGCGGGATTGCTGTTGCCCTGGCCTTGTCACTTCCTGACAATGAATACAAGTACCCCATTCTGACTATCACCTACGGCGTAGTATTGTTTTCGATAATTGTTCAGGGTCTTACCGTCAAACCACTTGTAAAATGGGTGGTTAGTTAGCAAGTTAGACTCCCACTAATTCTTTGCACTCTGGAAACACTCCACAGCCTGCTCGATTATTGTTTAATACCCGGCAACAACAAGAGATTAACTGTTATATCAGGAGTATTTTTTGCTGTTGCCTGTGATTGGATAGTCAATATATTGAGAAGATTAGGGGGGCTAAATAAATTTTATAATACAGTTGATTTATTGCTTTTTATATTACCATATGATCAACCGTTCTATTCTAAATAGGAGTAACTTGTGGCACTATTCTACGTAAAACTGGAAAATCAAAAAATAATTATTGACCCCAATTTTGACCAAAGGAAACTGGAGTATGCAATTCCAGAAAAAAAATTAACAATGAAACTGTATATTTTTGAATCCCCAAAAGATAAAGGAGAAGGAAGGATAGATTTTTTTGCTTTTGGAAAGAATATACTGACAGGTGATTTTACCATAAAGATAATTGATGATAATCTAAATGTTTATATTGAAAAAATGACTATAAAAATCAATGGGCAGCCTGAACAAGTAAAAATGGCATTGAGAGAAGATACTGTATTTTATCTTGAGGGATTTAAAGTGGATTCAAAGACATATTCACCAATAGGCGGCACTCTGAAAGAAGAAAAATTTACTGAAAAGTATTATGATAAGATTGCAAAAAAACAAGTTAGAAAAGAAGCCTCCAGGTACATAATTAATACTCAAGTTAGTTCCAAAGAATTTAAATAATTGTTAAGAACATTAAATGGTTTGTTTTACAAAAATGGGAGGAATGAACCTTGAGCTAAATTTTTTTGAATAAAAAGTAAATCAATATGTTGATTTTCAACAATCTCTCAGAACAATCTCATTACTGTTCCATTGAGAAGATTCAGAGAAACATACGATGCCTCTAAGCTGCACAATATATTTCACCATATTTATTAGAAATTCTGAAC
>CAJWTP010000089.1 GCA_913047325.1 uncultured Gammaproteobacteria bacterium | reverse complement strand
AAGCGTAGCTTTTCAATGCAATTGCCGTATATGCAGCATGTTGTCCAGCAATAGAAGGGTATCCCGCACCAGGATTGCCTCTTCCAGTGGGTCCATGACATGCAACGCAAGCGGCAACTCCTGATTTCGAGTTGCCTCCTCTGTATAAGGATTCACCCTGTTGTGCTAAGTCGTAATCAAAATCTTGTTTCGCTGTCTTTTGAATGTTGTAATAAGCAGCCAAATCTTCGAAATCCTCTTTGCTCAGTGCCATCAATTGAGCTTGCATTACTACATTTTCTCTAGATCCATTTTGATAGTTCTGCAATGCTGTAACGGTATACTTCGTATGTTGGCCGGCTAGACTGGGCCATGCTGGGTTGATGCTGTTGCCATCCTGTCCGTGACAAGTAGAACAAAACAAGGCTTTGCTTTGACCCAGTTGTGGATCACCCGACATTGAAAAAACGGAAGATGTGGATGAAATAAGGATGATGACCAATCCAACTATGGTATTCATTACAAGGTGTCTTAACTTCCTAATCACGAGTCCTCCCTTTCATCAGTGATTCAACATATTCAGTAGAATCGGCTATTATCTATTACTTAAGTTGTAAATAACCGGTGCATTTTACATCAATCATACAATACAGACAGCAATGTTGGGATTTGAAAATATAAAATTTATTAAAAGCGCCAATCAAGTGTCGCAATTTCCTGAAGATTCTGGGAATGAAATTGCATTTGTGGGACGATCCAATGCCGGTAAATCAACGGTGTTGAACGCTATCTTCAATCGAAAGAACATTGCTAAAACAAGTAAAACACCAGGGCGCACACAATTGGTTAATTTTTTTAAAATGAATGATGATTCTTGTATCGTTGATCTCCCCGGTTATGGTTTTGCGAATGTGTCACGGAAAAAGAGAAATCAATGGGGCCAGTTAATATCAAACTATTTTAAAACCAGAGCTGCGCTCACAGGCGTGTTTTTAGTGGTTGATGGCAGACGTGGGATTACCGATCTGGACAGGGTTTTTATCGACTTTTATTTGCCTCTAGAAAAATCGCTGCATGTGTTGATCAATAAATCAGATAAGCTGAAAAAATCAGAACAAGCCCTCGTACTTGGGCAATTTGAATCTTATTTGAGTGAGGTTGCTACCATACAGCTTTTCTCTGGAACCAAGAAAATGGGGTTAGAAATCGCACAAAATAGGTTGATTGAAATGTTAAAAAAATGAGGCTCCCTAATGCGCTTCGTCCCAGGTGTTGCCAACACCAACATCTACCTTTAAAGCCACTTCTAAATCAGCAGCCTGCGACATTACTTGTGAAACGAGAGAGCTGATCGCCTCAACGGCATTGTCTTGAACTTCTAGCACCAGCTCATCATGGACTTGCATAATCATTTTGGCTTCTTTGGAAGAATCTTCTAATTGATCTTGAAGCTCAATCATTGCTTTTTTTATAATATCCGCTGCCGTTCCCTGCATAGGTGCGTTAATTGCGCTCCGTTCAGCATATTGTCTGCGTTGGTAGTGTTTTGCATCAATATCCGGTAAATAAAGCCTTCTGCCAAAAACAGTTTCAACAAAACCAGATTCCCTTGCCTGGCGGACCGCACTCTCCATATAGTCTTTTACTCTTGGGTATCGAGCAAAATACAATTCAATGTATTGTTCAGCATCCTGGCGTGAGATGCTCAACTGACGAGAAAGTCCGAATGCTGACATTCCATACATCAATCCAAAATTGATGGCTTTCGCAGATCGTCTTTGTTCTTTTGTAATGACTTCTAGGTCAGTATCAAAAATTTCAGCAGCAGTTGCCTGATGGATATCTAGTTCTTTCTCGAAAGCATCCAATAACCCCCGATCTTTAGAAATATGGGCCATAATTCTAAGTTCGATTTGGGAATAATCTGCTGCCAATATTTTCCAGCCCTTGGGAGCAATAAATGCTTGTCTAATTTGCCTTCCTGCTGCCGATCTAATGGGTATATTTTGTAAATTTGGATCCGAAGAAGACAGTCTACCTGTTGAAGTAACCGCTTGATGATAAGAGGTGTGGACCCTCTGTGTTTCTTTGTTGATGAGAAGCGGTAACTTATCGGTATAGGTGGTTTTTAACTTTGCAATGGTTCGGTGTTCTAGAATAGTTTGCGCGATGGGAAAATCATGTGCTAACTCCTGTAACACACCTTCTGCGGTTGATGGCTGACCTTTTGGTGTTTTTTTTAATACCGGAAGACCCATTTGATCAAATAAAATCTCCTGTAGTTGCTTCGGTGAGCTTAGATTAAACTCAGATCCAACCAAATGATAGGCTTGTTCTTCGAGCTCATTGAGCTTGGCTGCAAATTGATCGCTTTGTTTTTCTAGTTTTAGTTTATCGATCAAGACGCCATTGCGTTCCACCTGCTGCAGTATTGCAACCAAAGGGGATTCAATATTGCTATAAAGCTCTATTAATGCATCTATATTTTGCAGCTTTGGGTACAGCGCATGATGTAAGCGAAAACACACATCGGCATCTTCTGCTGCATAAGGTATTGCATCTTCAAGGCTA
>CAJWTP010000088.1 GCA_913047325.1 uncultured Gammaproteobacteria bacterium | reverse complement strand
GAAAAAGAATCGGGGAGAGAGGATTTGAACCTCCGACCCCCTGCTCCCAAGGCAGGTTGAAGCGTTTTTTTAACTTTTTATAAAGACTTGATTTTAGGTTAGTTTGGCCGCTACTTTTTATATTACAACACCTTGCATTAGTTTACCAATTACGGTGATTAAGGTGGGTTAAGGCTGATTAAGATTGTTTTGGACACAATTTGAACACAGTAAAATGTCTCTAATCTCTACTCCATGTTGTTATATATATATAATCTTTTGGGTTTTGGATTGTTGGTTCTTCAGCTTTTAATTTTCCTGTAAACCCAAGTGTGTCTATACCTATTTTGAAATGCTTATAAGCAATTCCAATATCAATATATTCTGGTTCACATGCATAAGCTTTGTTATCAGCTAGTGCACTTGCAATATAAAAATGTACTTGTGATAAATCACTACTTACAACAATTCGCCAAGGTTGCTTATTTTTGGCAGAAGGGGCGAGTCTCATATAGGCAAGGGCTTTTTTGTAAATTTCTCCCTTATTAGTTAGAGGTTGTTCAAAAGTTTCATAAAAGTACAGGGTATCTTCGGGTTTTCTGTGGTCTGAGCTTAATAACTTTCTTTGTGCCCACGACCGGAAGTGTTCATTTTGTTCTGGATAACCTATAGCTATAATTGCAGGGATAATATTACCGTCTGGAATTTCAAGAGTACTCATTACTTCTTGTCTTTTGAACGTGCCACCTAACCAACATGTCCCAATCTGCAGTTCGGTAAGGTAAAGAACTAAACCTTCAAGAGCGAAACCAAATTCAAATATGGTTCTAGACTCATTCGCACAACTGCCTATGATAAACCCAGCGGCATTCTTTATAAAACCATACGTGCCTATTTTTTCTTTTTCTTTGAAGTCGTTTTCAATTAATATCTCGAAATTAAATAGAGTGTCATATGGTCCGGTAAGGTTATGAGGTTCATTGATGTAAGAATTTATTTTTTCTATAACATCTGTGGCAAGGCGGATTTTTTTAAAGTTTCTAGTACTCTTCCGAATTTCAATTACATTCATAATCTAATATTTCCATGTCATTTTAATAGATGATATCTGGGAAATTTAGTTTACCAAAAAAATCACTTTTTCAGTGGATCAGTTTTCGGGGGCAAGGTCAAACAGTCAATTGATTTTGCAAATAGTTATAGCTGGCTTTTACTTATGACTCCATGACTGTTAAGCAGGTGGTCATTGTCCAGATAATTCAAGGATTGCTTTTCTTTATCTTTCTATATATGGGTAAGACGTTGAACAATTGGAGTTGACTATAATTTGGCTACGGTGGAATTGTAACTTTTTAAATGTATAATAAATTGGAGAATAAAATCAATCGATATTTACTATTATTTCTTAAATGGTTCAACTGAAGGTGATATAATCAGAAGGCTCAAAGTATTTGCTTGGCTCTATAGTTATATAGACATCTATTGCAGCAATAAATTAATCAAAGGAGGATAAAGTGACTAGTCTTAAGGATCGTATGATTGGTGCCGCAAAACTAGATGTTAACGTTTACGAAGAGGTTGAGGCGGACAAAACCGCAATGGGCCAGGCTACGGGAGTTGTGGTTCTTTCCAGTCTAGCCGCCGGAATAGGAAGTATTGGAACAGGGGGGTTCGGTAGCGGGATTTTATTTGGAACAATGGCCGCCTTAATTGGATGGTATGTCTGGGCGTATACTACTTATATTGTTGGTACGAAACTTCTTCCTGAACCACAGACCAAGGCAGATCATGGTGAGTTGTTACGAACGATCGGCTTTTCAAGCTCCCCTGGGTTGATTCGGATATTAGGTATCATTCCGGGGCTGACGGGAATTGTCTATCTGGTTGCTTCGATTTGGATGCTAATCGCCATGGTCATTGCGGTGAGGCAGGCTCTTGATTATCAAAGTACATTTCGGGCTGTTGGGGTCTGCATTATTGGCTGGGTTATTCAAACTTTGATTCTAGTTTTACTACTTTCTATGCTGGGTGGCTTTGCACGTCCCGCCTAGAAGGTATGACACCATGACCTACCATGAATCTTAGTACCACCCTTAGAGTTATGATTTTTCTATTACAGAAGTTCAATTTTAATTTTTTTCCTTTCTCTCTAATTCATATTCCTCTCTCTTGCTTTTGTCCCATTGCTCCAAAAGTTCAGGAGTCGCATCTTCGATTTTCATGAGTCCATCAATCACTCCAGCAAGATTGGTTGAGTAGTAAATCTGCTTGTCTTGACTGCCGGAAGCTCCAAAACATTTTACCAGTATTTGCTCTGTAGGCTCACTTTCGCATGGCAAGGATATGATATTGCCGTCATCCTGCTCTATTAGTAAATGTGAACCTTTAAACTCCTTTATTTTCCCTTTTCTTAAATGTTCCATTATTCATCTCTATATAGGGGGTAATACTTGGCAAGAAGTTACATTATAGCCTGAGTAATAGTAAGGATTTCAAGCTATATTCACGCTCTTGAGAAGAATTAAGCATTTATACCTAACCTTCTGCAAATATTCCTAAAAAATATCATTTATTTTTAATATGTATGGGCAAATCTGTCATACCCAGGGTGTAAAAATATATTAAAAGATAA
>CAJWTP010000087.1 GCA_913047325.1 uncultured Gammaproteobacteria bacterium | reverse complement strand
GATATTGAAAAAAATAATTAATGCAATAAAGTAAGAATCCCTGAATAGCAATATGCTTGAATTCAAAAAAAGAGAGTTTAAGCTTTCGTTGAAAAGCAATACAAAACATAAATAGTATTGCAGAAGCTAAAAAAAAACGCCAAGCAATAGATATCGACTCAGGAATTAAACCTAGTTGAAATTTAATTGCAAACCATGAAGAACCCCAAAATAATACAGTTCCTAAATATAATAATACATTCATTTTTGTTTTACTTTACCGCCAACCACGTGGAATGTTAAGAAATTTACGAGATTTCATAATTTTTTTTGACTCCTAATAAGAAAAAAAAGAATCACGATCAGTAGAATTAAACAACCTCATCATCAACGAGAGAGCTTCTTTATAATAGTTGCACACAATTTACGCTTTTGAAATTTGTCTGTTGCTATTTTGGACAGGAGAATCAAAGACAACTATTTTCGAATAAAGCGTTGAATAGAATACGGAGACAAATCGATGCAAGGTGTTTGACCCGCAATCAATTCAGCTAGTGCCCGACCTGTCTTAGGTCCGCTCGTTAAGCCAATATGATGGTGACCTAATGCATAGAAAATATTTTCGAACTTAGTTGACTGCCCAATTACTGGAAGACTATCCGGTAATGCAGGTCTGTGACCCATCCATTCGGTAAAATCATTGATATTAATGAGGGGAAACATAGATTTCGCATGCGTAATTAACCTACCTGCAAATTTATAGTTTGGATTTGCGGCAAGACCGGCAAATTCTACTAGTCCAGCAAAACGAAGTCCGGATTTCATAGGTGTCGCAACAAATTTACCAGAGCTGTTCATAATGGGATAACGTGGAGCAATTCCAGGGTTTTTCAGCATTATATGATAGCCACGCTCAGATTCCAGCGGTATTCGCTCGCCAAGTTGAGTTGCAAATTTTGCAGAAAAAGCACCCGCAGCTATTACTAAGCGCTGTAAGGGAAAACTACCTACATTGGTTATCAAGGAGCTAGGTTTTTGATTGATGATTTTTATTTGTTGTACTTCAGCCTGGATAACTTTTCCGCCATTACTTTGAAACTGGAGAGCAAGTGCCTTAACCAGCTGATTAGGGTCAGTTGAAAAACCGTGTCCGTCTTCCATAACCACCGCACATTTGAAATGAGGATTTAGAGCAGGCTCAAATTCTTGAACTTCGCTACCTTTTAATACGCGAGTCGAAATACCATGGAGCCTTCTAAGCTTCCAAAAGTAATCTTCTTTGACCAGGGCTGCTTCAGATTCATATATATAAAGATAGGGTGATGGTCGAACCCAACTAGAAGCTTCGCCATTGCCTGCAAGGTTTCGATGTTCTTTTAGAGCATTGCTTGTAAGTGCTGATAATCCATCGGCAATTTGTTCAGCTTTTGATGTTTGGCAGTTTTTCAAATAATTGAAAATCCAAGGAAGCATCTGTGGCACATATTTCCAACGAAAAGCAATTGGTCCCAATGGATCGAAAAGCATAGCAGGAATCTCTTTCAGTAATCCTGGTGTGTTCACTGGCACCATAGCACAAGGCGCTATCACTCCAGCGTTACCAGAAGAACATCCTTCGCCAGGTTCATTTTGGTCAACAACTGTTACATAAAAACCTAAACGTTGTAGATTGATAGCACAGGCCATACCTATAATGCCAGCACCCAAGACGGTAATCTCTCGTTGTTGTCTGTTCATATATTTATCACCTATTTATGAAAGCCTCGGCGGCGAACATATTCGGTAGCGAGAATAACACAACTCATAAAAGCAAGAAGCAGACTAGCCACAGCAGCAAGAGCTGGACTAACTCGCATTAAGGCATCGTCCCACATCTGTTTTGGTAAAGTGGTTACTTCTCCACCAGTAACAAATAATGCTATTGTCAATTCGTCAAAAGAAATAATAAAAGCAAACATGAACGATGCAATCAATCCAGCACTTAGCAGTGGTAAAGTAACACGAGTCAGCGTTTGCCACTTATTCGCACCCAATGTCCATGCGGCTTGATCGATCCTATGATCATAGTTTTTTAGAATCGCCATCACGGTTATAACAACATAAGGAATCGCTAATACTGTATGTCCCAAAATAAGCCCAATATTTGTTCCTACTAGTCCTAGTTTGGCGTACAAATAAAACAATGCAACCGCAATAATAATATTTGGCATAATAATGGGTGAAACTAGGAAAGCAAATAGTGCCACTTTGCCGAAAAATTGTTTTCGCGCCAAAAAAAAGGCTGCCGGCACTCCAATTGACATCCCCAAAAGTGCAGATGAGATAGCCACCACAAAGGAGCGATAAACGGCTGTTGCCCATGCGGGAGAATTGAGTACTTGTTCATACCATTTTAGTGAGAAGCCTATTGGCGGCCAACCGAGGAAACCTTCCTCAGTAAAGGAAACAGGGATGACAAAAAATGCTGGAACACATAGAAAGGCGATAACAGTCATCGCAATTATCCAAAGTGTAACTCTGCTTCCTGAGAGACGCACTCGGTCAGTACGTGGAGGTATAAGTATATCAATTAATACGCCTCCTTGCTCACATAAATAACCGAACGCATTTACTATATTACTACCCAACCACCGACCAATTTTTCCGATTGTACTTTTCTTCTGCTCATGTGTAGACTCTCCCGATAAAGTAGACAAGCCAAGAAGCTGATCGTAGATAAAAAAGATCACTAATACTGAAACCAGCAGTAACATTGCGATGGCACCTGCAAAACCCCAGTTCAGCACTTCATGGATTTGGAATATAATCACTTGTACAATCATTGTTTCGCGAGCACCACCGAGCAACGCTGGTGTGATAAAAAATCCGAGAGCTGTAATGAATACCAACATGCCGCCAG
>CAJWTP010000086.1 GCA_913047325.1 uncultured Gammaproteobacteria bacterium | reverse complement strand
TGACAGCGATGCCAGAAATGGTAGCAATTTTTAATGGGTTTGGTGGTATAGCAAGTCTTCTTGTTGGTTCTTCAGAGTATCTCGTTTCTGGGTCTGGTTTTGATAGCTTAATTCCTATATATCTTACCGTTGTTATTGGTGGTATTACTTTTACAGGAAGCCTTATTGCGTTTAGCAAACTTTCCGGTGTGATTACTGGTAATCCCGTGTTGTACAAAGGTCAGCAATGGGTAAATGCAATATTAGTTTTAATTCTGTTCTACCTTGGTATAGAAATGGTAGCCTCGCAAGATTGGTTGTTAGTTGAAGATTGGCAAGTAATTTCAAGTATTGTTGTGCTAGCATTTTTACTGGGAGTGCTTTTAGTTATACCTATCGGTGGTGCTGATATGCCAGTTGTTATAGCTTTATTAAATAGCTATTCAGGACTGGCAGCCTGTGCTGCTGGTTTTGTAATTGAAAACAATGTTTTAATTGTTGCTGGTGCTTTGGTTGGTGCGAGCGGATTAATTCTAACAAATATTATGTGTAAGGCTATGAATCGCTCTTTGGCAAATGTCTTATTTAGTGGGTTTGGCTCTGTTTCAGAAGGTGTTAGTGAGACAGGGAAACAAGGCGAAGCAAGACCTATAATTTCTGAAGATGCATATTTAATATTAGAGGCAGCAACCTCAGTGGCTATTGTTCCAGGATATGGAATGGCAGTTGCTCAAGCCCAACATGCTGTAAGAGAGCTTGGAGAGCTAATGGAGGCTAATGGCGCCGATGTGCAATATGTCATCCACCCTGTAGCTGGAAGAATGCCGGGCCATATGAATGTGTTGCTTGCTGAGGCTAATGTTCCTTATGATAAATTAGTGGAGCCAGAAGACATCAACCCCATTATAGAAACCATTGATGTTTGTATTGTGATTGGAGCTAATGATGTTGTAAATCCAGCAGCTAGAGAAGACCCTAACAGCCCAATATTTGGCATGCCTATTATTGATGTTGATCACGCTGTAACAACCTTCGTTTTAAAAAGATCAATGGCATCAGGGTTTGCGGGTATAGAGAACCCTCTCTTTTTTAAAACAAACACACGCATGCTATTTGGTGATGCTAAGGACTCTATTACTGCCTTAGTATCAGAGTTTAAATCTTAAACCCTAAACCTAAACCCTAAACCCATATCTACTGAACGCTAATAAAAAGCACCTAAATTCTTATGTGCTGCTAGGCTAGTGGAGTGCTTATTAACCATTGCGGCAATTTAAAATAAATAATTTTCAGAAGATGTGTATAAATACTTAATAAATTTTTATTAAAATGAAATAATACCTAGCTGAAAGGAGTAAAAACTAGCTATGGATATAAATCAACAGGTTTTAAGAATAGATGTAACGGGGCTGCCACTGGAGTGGGTTGATTACAAAGGTGCGGCCAGCCTCTATGCTGTAGATCAAGTGATTTATGACTTAGGAGCAGATATTTATACTCTTTTTGGAGGGATCAACTCCATAACTGGAAAAAGAAGCCAGCTAACAGTCAATTCAATCATTGCAACCAATGGGCAGTCTAAACACTTTCAACAAAAGTTGAACCGGTATACGCCACCATTAAATAATCAAACTTTATTTAAACGCGATGCCCATTTGTGTTTGTATTGCGGCCATCATTTTGTAAGAAAGGATCTTACAAGAGATCATATCAAGCCCTTGAGTCGAGGGGGCTTAGATACGTGGCAAAATGTTGTGACAGCTTGTAAGCGTTGCAATCATCACAAAGGCGGGAAGACTCCAGAAGAGGCAGGAATTGAGCTTTTAGCCATTCCTTTTGTGCCAAACTATGCCGAATATATTTATCTGAAAGGAAGAAATATACTTGCTGACCAAATGGACTTTCTTATGGGGTATATCTCCGATGCAAGTCCCATTCATAGGCGGATGCACCTTCAAAAAAAAGCATAATACTTAAATTTATTCTTGTCGATTCCAATAAAAGAAATAGCAGGTGTTTCAGGACTGTCTTTGATGGAACCTGAATATATAACCACACCAACTCCAGGACAAGTTATAAAGCTTAAAGTTAGAAGCGTCGATAACAATTATTTTTTAAAACTAGGCTTGTTGACCGAGTATCCATTATTGGTTGCAGAGCAAACTGGCCTAGATGCTTTAAAGTCAGCACAAGCGGTTAAAATTCCAGAGGTTGTTTTTATAGGCACAACTTCAACACACTCCCTGCTTATTACCGAATATCTCGAGCTTAAAGCCAATAATTTTTTATCTGGCAAACGGTTAGGTGAGCAATTAGCTGCCCTTCATCGACATACGAATGAGTTTTTTGGCCTAGGTGAAAATAATTGGATTGGTTTAAGCCCTCAAATGAACAATTGGTCAGCAAACTGGACAGATTTCTTTATAAAATACAGGCTTTCACCACAATGTTTAATGGCATCAAGGAAAGGATCTCAATCAATAATAGAAAAAAAAGTAAATTTATTGATGGAGTCTATGGAGCTTTTTTTTACTCAATACAAGCCACAACCTTCGTTGCTGCATGGCGATTTATGGTCTGGAAATTGGGGAACAATCAATGAAGAGACTCCTGTGATTTTTGACCCAGCCATCTACTATGGCGACAGAGAGGCCGATCTTGCTATGTCTAAATTATTTGGAGGCTTTCCCAATATTTTTTATGAAGCTTATAATCACTCATGGCCACTAGATTCAGGATTCAATCTGAGGCAAAATCTATATAATCTGTATCATTTATTAAATCATTTGAACCTTTTTGGTGAAGCGTATTTAAACCAAACAAATGCTGTCTTAGACCAATTGCTTTCAGAAATATAAGCGAGATTATTCAATGAGCGAAGAAAAAATAGAATCCATTCTAAATGAAACAAGACGATTTAAACCCCCTAAAGACTTTGTTTCACGAGCACAATTAACAAAAGAAAAACTTACAAAGCTGCATGCACAAGCTTTAAAAAACTATGAGGAATTCTGGTCTGACCTTGGCCGAGAAGAAATCGATTGGTTTGAAC
>CAJWTP010000085.1 GCA_913047325.1 uncultured Gammaproteobacteria bacterium | reverse complement strand
ATGAGGTTTGTGAAATGACAAACGAGTGGCAAGCCAGTCACATAAACCATGACTTACCTCAGGAGGTATGGGATTTTGTCAAAGCTAAAGGGTTTTTTGGCATGATCATTCCAAAAAAATATGGCGGTTTGGAATTTTCACCACTGGCTGTAGCCTCTGTGATGAGTAAAATTATTTCTCGCAGTGGCCATCTAAACTCTATTATCGGTGTCCCCAACTCCTTAGGACCGGCAGAGTTGTTGCTGCATTATGGAACACCTGAACAAAGAAACGACCTGTTGCCAAAACTAGCCAGCGGCGAAGAGATTCCCTGTTTTGCACTCACTGGTCCCCATGCTGGTTCTGATGCAGCAGCGATGCCAGATACCGGCATTATTTGCAAAGGTAAATTCGAAGGTAAAGAGATCATTGGCATGAAACTCAATTTCAATAAGCGCTATATTACATTGGCGCCTGTTGCCACTTTAGTGGGCTTGGCCTTCAAACTATACGATCCCGATCATTTATTAGGAGAGAAGAAAGAATACGGTATTACTTGTGCCCTAATACCATCCAAAACCAAAGGCTTAGAAATAGGCCGAAGGCACCTGCCCCCAGGTGTTCCTTTTATGAACGGAACCATCATTGGGAAAGATATTTTTGTGCCCCTGGATTATATTATCGGAGGCACTGAGCAGGCAGGAAAAGGCTGGCGTATGCTAGTTGAATGTCTTTCGGCAGGCAGGGCTATCTCACTACCGTCAGGCGCGATGGGTGGTGCCAAGACCGGGGCCTGGGTTACCGGCGCTTACACAAGAGTTAGAGAGCAATTTAATGTTCCTATAGCGGAATTTGAGGGAATTGCAGAACCACTAGGCAGGATAGCCGGTAACACTTATATTATTACAGCATCACTAAACACCACCGCAATGGCAATTGGGGCTGGAGAAAAACCCGCCGTGATATCTGCAATCATGAAATATCATGCAACGGAACTGGCTCGAAAAGTTAGCAGGGACGCCATGGATATACATGGTGGAAAAGCTGTCATGTTGGGGCCAAAGAATTATCTTGCAACAGCTCATCAAGCTTCACCAGTGGCCATTACCGTAGAGGGGGCAAATATTTTAACCCGGAGCTTGATTATATTTGGACAAGGTGCATTTCGATGTCACCCTTTTGTGTTGAAAGAAATTGCAGCAATTGAAGAAGAGGATCATGATGAATCATTAGAGCTATTTGATCAGCACTTCTTCGACCACGTTGCTAATTCGTTATCGAATGCCTCGCGATCATTTATTTTAGGCCTCTCTAAAAAATTTGGGAATAGTCCAGTGGCTGGAGAAACAGAGAGTTACTACAAGCAAATCAATCGCTTTAGTGCAGCATTTGCTTTTTTGACAGATGTCTCAATGCTGGTCTTAGGAGGCAGTTTAAAAAGAAAAGAGACTTTGTCAGCAAGACTGGGTGATATTTTGAGTTCGCTCTACCTTGCCAGCACTAGTTTAAAATATTACGAAGACATGGGAGATAAAGAAGCAGACCTTCCTTTGGTTCACTGGGCATGTCAAACATTGATTTTTGAGACTCAAGAGAGTTTTCATCAGATTTTATCAAATTTCCCAAATAGGATAATTGCGGGTCTTCTTCGTTTTCTTATTTTTCCAACCGGTCGAAATATTAAAGGCCCATTAATTGAGACCACGCTTACAATTGGAAATCTTATTTCAAGAAATACAAGCACTAGGGATAATTTATGCCAAGGCATTTACATAAAGGATGAGCCCACCAATCATCTAGCCATCATGCAGAATGCGCTAGAACTCTATGAGGTTGTCTATCCGATTAAAGTCGAGGTTATGACAGCACGTAAAAAAGGGTTGATTGAAGGTCAGACCTTGGAGGAATTAGTCGCTGCTGCTGAAAATGCAAGCATTATCACTAAAGAACAAGTCAAGCAATTGCTGGAATATGACAAAGTGACTCTTGACATTATTAACGTTGATGATTTCTCTGAAGAAGAACTGACAAAAATTCATTAATAGTCATCTTTTGAAGGCAAGCAACGAATATTCCAATTCAATCGATCAATTTGATCCAGAAAACGATTCAGGCTTTCTGGTGATGATGACAAGGCAATACCTATATCCCCTCCTCCAGCTCCTGAGGGTTTATAAAACACATTAAATTCTTCAGCAACCCTCTGAATATTCTTATGGGTTGTTGTGTATATTCCAATGCTTCCCAAGTGATCTATTTTCTTGAGCTGAGCATCGTAAGCGACCAATAAATCAAGAATTGCATTGATACTTTGTGATTTCCAAGCAGTAGATAATTGAGAAGTGATGCTTAATAGCTCCTGGATCATTGGACTGCATTTCTCGGAAAAGTTCTTCTGTGTTTTATAATAATTACCAATCAATTGATGAGTGATGGCGTCTTCACAGGTGGTGAGTATTTTAATATATAATCCTTTAGGCCAATTCAGTTGCGTCCATGAAAAATCGTTGATTGAGTCCTTGGTGCACTCTATAACGCCTTGATCTGCAAAAGAGCATAGAACGTCAATGCCGCTGCCAAGGTTGTTTTGGAACATTCGATGGGCCAAATTTGATTTTTCCAACAATATCTCTGGTGATAATGGCAGCTTAAGATGTCGAGACAACGCTTTGATGAGACCAACCGAAACGGCTGCACTTGAGCCAATGCCTAATTTAATTTTTTTGTTTTTTTTATTGCTGATAAAAAACTCTGAACTATCAATCGTAATATATAATTTCTCCTCAGGCATTAATTCTAAAGCCTTAAAGGCATGTTGAACTAATGAGCCATGAGCACCAGGATCTGATGCTAGCCAATGAATATTTGAATCATTGTCGTGTAAAAAAGGAAAACGTTCTTTGACAAGGGACGTTGTGTAGATATGGTGATCATGGGCAGTACTTTTTATGGAAACCTTTAGCTTTTGATCAATTGTTGAAACAATAGCAAAAGCGCCATTGAGTACCGCATATTCTCCGGAAACAATAATTTTGCCTGGAACTGAAATTTGAACTGGGCTATTCATCGATTAGCCTTGCTCCCTGCCCGAGTCCGCATTTTACAATGGACTCAATTCCAGGAATTTTATTTATTTCAAAAGCAACTTCTTCAGTTAGATCTGGTTTGCAAATAATTTTAACTTGCGGTCC
>CAJWTP010000084.1 GCA_913047325.1 uncultured Gammaproteobacteria bacterium | reverse complement strand
AAATTACAAATTGCGAAACAGCATTTGATTGCAAAGCAAATGAAAAATAATGGTGTTAAAAGTAGCGAAATTGTGTTTAAAGATCCAGCCATACTTGACATGGTTCGTTATTACACTAGAGAGGCGGGGGTTCGTAACCTTGACCGGGAAATTGGCAGCATTTGTCGCAAAGTGGTGAAGGATGTGACACTTAAAAAACGCAAAGCTAGAGCAATCATTAACTCAAAGAGCTTACCAAAATTCTTAGGTATGAAGAGGCACCGCTTTGGTTTGGCCGAAGAGCATAATCAAATTGGAGAGGTGACAGGTTTGGCATGGACATCTGTGGGCGGTGATCTTTTGACAATTGAGGCTACAACCTATAAAGGCAAAGGAAAGCTGAATTATACTGGTCAACTCGGCGATGTTATGAAAGAGTCAATTCAGGCTGCTATGTCAGTAACGCGTGCACGTGCAAACGAATTAAAGATCAAAGAGGATTTTCACGAGAAACTTGACATCCATATCCATGTCCCTGACGGCGCAACGCCCAAAGATGGTCCAAGTGCTGGCGCGGCTATGTGCACTGCACTGGTTTCTGTTTTAACTGGACGCAAGGTTAATGCTACAGTGGCAATGACTGGGGAAATAACTTTAAGAGGTGAGGTTACGCCTATTGGTGGCCTCAAGGAAAAACTACTTGCAGCCCTGAGAGGCGGTATTAAGACAGTAATTATTCCTGAAGATAATGAGCGCGAACTATCTGAAGTCCCAGATAAGATTAAGGGCAAGCTGGAAATCATCAAAGTGAAATGGATTGACCAAGTCTTAGATATTGCACTAGAGAAGTAGCGGGTATATATACTTCAAATAGATTTAATTATTTTGGCATAGTAGAAGCCATCGTATTCTTTTTCTGGTAGCTTTTGTTTTCCTAAACTTCCATCTCCCCAGGGCATAGTTATTTGTTCAATATTGGCGTCATTGGTGTTATTGAGAAAATGTTTAATTTGGCGTTCATTTTCATTTGTTAGCACTGAGCAGGTGGCATAAATCATCAATCCTCCAGGCTCAAGAATTGTCCACAGATTATTGAGAATCGACGCTTGAGTCTCAATAAGTTTGTTAATATCTTTCGGTTTCCTTAATAATTTAATGTCTGGATGTCTGCGAATAACACCAGTGCCAGAGCAAGGCGCATCTATTAGAATCTTGTCAAATAATTGACCATTCCACCAATCTTTTTTTCTAGCATCACCTGTCTGGATATTGATATTTTTTTGTTTGTAACGGGCAATATTTTCACTTACTTTTGAGAGCCTTTTATTATCATTATCGAGTGCCATAATGGTTGCTTTCGAACAAAGCTCTGCTAAGTGTGTCGTTTTACCTCCTGGAGCGCAACAAGCATCGAGAATAGACTCACCCTCTTTAGGATTTAATAGATGACCAGCCAATTGCGCAGAAGCATCCTGGATGAAGCATGAGCCATCCACGAATCCCGGAAGTAGATTAATGTCAACTGGTTTCTCTAGAATTAGAGCCTGTGGTGCAGTTCTGGAGGGCTTGCTTCTAATACTTTTTTCCTCTAGTTGCCGTTGATATTTTTCTATGTTGATTGACGGATGAACACGAATAGTCATGGGGGCTTGCTTGTTATTTTCTTCAAGGATTTTTTTGTAGTGTTTTGGATGGTCTTGTTTTAGCTTTTTAATCAACCAACTCGGATGCGAAAAGTTTGAACTGTCTAGGGCAGATATTTTTTCACTATTGATTTTCCTTAGTACTGCATTGATTAGACCTTTTGCCCAACTTTTTCCTATAAAGTCAGCAACAGAAACTGTCTCGTTTATCGCTGCATGACTGGGCGTATTTGCATACACAAGTTGGTATGCTCCTAAAATAAGAAGACAATGGATATCAAGATTTTTCTTTTCTATGGGTTTGTTGAGCTGAACTGTTATCAGTTCATTGAGATGGTGATAGAATCGAATCGAGCCAAAGGTTAGGGATTTCGCAAAAGGCAGATTTTCGGCATCTTCAGGAAAAACCTCCTCACTGAGAGGTCGCTTCTTTAGAACTATTAAGCAGATTGCTTGATGGGCAATCACTCTAGCATTTGTTTTATTGAGAGCTTGCTTGTTCAATGTTTTGCAGAAGTATTTCTGGTTCTTGATAGCCTGGCATGTTGGTGCCATCTTCAAAAAAGATTGACGGTGTACCGTTAACTCCTAATTGTTTTGAGATAGCTAATTGCTGAGCTACTGGATTCTCACATTCAGCACTTTTTGGTAGGATGCGCTGTGTTTTGTAGTTATGAATGGCTTGATTTTTGTCTTCTGCACACCATATTTTTTCCATTGAACTTTGGGCTTGTGGATGGAGCTGCTCAAGAGGAGAGGCAAGATATTTAACAGTAATACCTAATGCATTCATCTTAGACATATCGGCGTGCAATTTAGCACAATACGGGCAATCAACATCGGTGAATACGTGAATGACATATCTCTCATTATTTGCCTTGAAAACTATCTTGTCTTTTTCCGCAATAGTATCAATGATTTCTTTCCTTAGTATATTAATCTTGTTTACGGTAAGGTTTGATTTAGTAACTAGGTTAATTACATCGCCCTGAATCACATAAAGACCGTCATAAGATATGAATAGGACATCCAGTCTAGGGTTGGTTATAACAACCTCATAAAATCCGTCTAATTGAGATTCCTTTATTTGCTCTGCAGAGATGCTGGGGAAGTATGGTCGTAGCTGTTCTATCACATCAGGTTTATTTGCATGTGAAATATTAGAAAGCATTATGAAAAACAGAAAAAGTACTCTATACATGACGAAAAAGTGTGATTAAAGAGGTAAATTTTACCGTTTTTTGGTAGAATACCGTGATTATAATTTTGTGGGAAAAATCATGGAATTTTTAGTTACGCACCAAACAGTTGAGCATTTTGATGGTGACTGTGCCGTGGTCTTTATTGCTGAGAGCCTTGCACATCAAAATACTGATCTTCAGCAGTTGCTAGAGATAAATAAGTTCGATGCAAAGGTTGGCGAGACTTTAATTTTAAACAGAGTGGATGGTTATAAAACAAAAAGAGTCTTAGCGGTTGGTCTTGGAGAATTGCCAGTAAGTGACAAAAGCTACCTCAAGAGCTTGAAATCAATTTCTTCGGCTCTGGCAAGTGCTAAAGCTAAGAATGTAGTTTTTCCAGATATTGAGATTGAAAATCGTGACGAATCTTGGGTTCATCTGACAACGGCTCGAGCTTTACAAAATGCAATTTATCAAATCGATAAAGTGGACACAGATGATTCTGCCGAAAAGAATACCCTTGAGGCTGTCAGTATTTATTCAGAAAATAGTGATGCTAGCAATGTCCTCAAAGG
>CAJWTP010000083.1 GCA_913047325.1 uncultured Gammaproteobacteria bacterium | reverse complement strand
TAGTACCCGATAATTTTGACATCTTATTATGGCATCAGCACGAAATGTTGTATGGTTTTACAAGTGCCGCAATCACTGGTTTTATCCTTACTGCAATCCCAAACTGGACCGGAAAACTGCCAATTAGAGGTGTGCACTTAGGTCTGTTGATATCTTTATGGATTCTTGGTCGAATAGGTTTTTTAACCACAGTTACGATTGGTCCTCTAGCTACAGCTGTATTCGATTTGCCTTTCTTAATAGTGCTGGTGTTAACAATTACGCGGGAGATAATTTCAGGAAATAATTGGCGCAACATACCAGTAGTAATTCTGATTTCGGTTTTTGCGTTAGGTAATTTCCTGGTACATTTACAAATCCTTAACATCATTGAAACAGCGGAGCTGGGTCTTCGACTCTCAATGTTCGTGTTATCCGTCCTTGTTGCTCTGATAGGAGGTCGGATTATACCAAGTTTTACTCGTAACTGGTTGGTTAAAATTAATTCAAGGGTGTTGCCCAATCAAATGGGAGTTTTCGATAAAATAGCTTTGATAGCCTTGGTGATCTTCGTAATCGCCCAGATAGCTAAGCCGGAACATCAGGCTACAGCATTGCTCGCGTTGTTTGCAGGCTTGCTCCATAGTTTGAGATTGATGCGTTGGAAGGGATGGATGACATTTGCCGAACCGCTGATATGGATATTGCATATTGCATACGCATGGCTTGTTATTGCTTTAGTGTTAATAGGTCTTTCGGGATTAAGTGATTTTGTACCCTATACTTCGGCAATCCACGCCCTAACGGTTGGCGCTTTTAGCACAATGATTTTGGCAGTAATGACCCGTGCATCCTTGGGTCATACTAACCGAGTCTTGAAAGCAACAACTGGTACAACTACAGTTTTTATCCTGATTACTTTCGCAGCTATCTTACGGGTATACGAGCCTTTCCTAAATGAATCTAATAATCTTGTAATCTGGATATCCGGAATCGTCTGGACTGCAGCTTTTGCCTTATTCAGTATTCTTTATTTTCCGATTTTAACACAGGCTCGGAAACAAAAAAAGTAAAGTTGCCTTACTAATTATGATTTTTTTCCGGAGATGATTGGTTAAGATTAAAAAACTTGAATGCCGATTATTTAAATAATAGTTTGACACGTATAGATCACACTTACAAAATTATTTTGAATCAACATTCCGCATAGTTGGTGGTAGAATAATATTAATTTATTTAATAATTTAGTAAATTATTCTAAATAACTCTAATATAAAAAAAAATATTCTAATTTACATAAAAAATTATTGTATATTTAGAAAATTATTCTATATACGAGGTATTCGCCGATTTGATAGTCAGATTGCGGGCGAATTATAAATTCAGCTAAAGAGATGATCATAATTCATCCCTTCATTAACGCTGCACAAATACATATGTTTCTCCTCCTAAGAACAATATTATGTGCAGCGTGATTAAAACGAAAGAGAGGAAATAATGCCAACAACATCTATACATCCCGAAACAATTGCATTGCATGGGAGCACCTACAGAAAAGATAGCGCAACAAACTCTGTTGCTGTTCCTATTTATCAAACAACAAGTTATCAGTTTGATAATACTGAGCATGCAGGCAATTTATTTGCCTTGAAAGAATTAGGAAATATTTATACGCGAATTATGAATCCAACTAATGCCGTTCTGGAAGAAAGAATAGCATCGTTGGAAGGGGGAATAGCTGCGTTAGCAGTTTCATCCGGTCAAGCAGCTTCTGCGTTCGCACTGCAAAATGTTTGTCAAGCAGGAGACAATGTAGTGTCTTCAACAGACTTATACGGAGGCACATGGAATCTATTTGCAAATACATTGAAACAATTAGGAATTGAAGTACGCTTTGCTGATCCTATTGATCCTGAAAATTTCAGAAAATTAATTGATGATAAAACTAGAGCTTTTTATGCTGAAACGCTTCCTAATCCCAAACTAAAACCTTTTCCAATAGAAGAAGTAGCCAGTATTGGAAAAGAATATAACATACCTCTTATCATGGATAACACAGCATCACCTATTACTTGTAAGCCATTTGAATATGGTGCAGCAATCGTTGTTCATTCTTTAACAAAATATATCGGAGGTCATGGAACTTCTATTGGAGGTATAATTGTAGATAGTGGATTATTTGATTGGACCTTAGATCCAAAAAGACAACCACTCTTTAACAATCCAGATCCAAGTTATCATGGCATCGTGTGGGGAGAAGCTATACCTGAAGCTTTAGGAGCGCCTATTGCTTATGCAATTAGAGCAAGGGTAGTGTTATTACGTGATTTAGGTTCTGCTATTTCACCAACTAATTCCTTTCATATTATTCAAGGATTGGAAACATTACCTCTCCGTTTTAGAGTGCATCAAGAAAACGCGGAAAAGGTAGCAAACTTTTTGAATAGCCGTTCTGAAGTTACTAAAGTAATCTATCCAGGATTTCATAAGGATGCGAGTGATATAAATAGAACAAAAAAATATCTTCAAGATGGTAATGGGCCTCTGGTAGGCTTTGAACTTAAAGGGGGTAGAGATGCAGGTCAACAATTTATTGATAATTTAAAATTAATTTATCATGTTGCTAATATTGGTGATGTCAGAACATTAGCTATTCATCCTGCAAGTACAACACACTCTCAACTCTCTGCAGAAGATCAGCTAAAAACTGGTGTTACACCTGGGTATGTTAGGTTAGCAGTCGGCATAGAGCATATTGATGATATCTTGGAAGACTTAACTCAGGCGATTGAGAATATAGAGTTGCAAACAACAAAGGTAGCTTAATATATATCTACCTATAATCTTACGAGACCGTATTCCTCCTCATCAATGGTCTCGTAAGAAACTTTTTTCTTACCTTTTCGCTTTAAAATATATGCCATTTTCACTCACTTTCTGAAAGTGGATATATCCAATAAATGTCCAAAAAAGAATTTTTAGCTCAATTACCAAGGAATTTGGGGAAACACTCCGGCACCCAAGTATCAAAGAACGTTCAACATTCCTCGTGGTTGGTGGTAGGGTAAAAGAGGTGAAAAAGATGAGGCGATATAACATCAAAAAAAATTTTAAATTTCTATTCTATCTGCCCTCCAAGTAGTTAGCGCTATGATTGCTAAAAAAGGGAGACACATTAAGTTTAAAGTTTGCCAACTTGTTATATTAAGAAAGAATCCTGCTGAGAGTGCAGCCACTGCTTGCACACTAAATACGGTAAAATCATTATATCCTTGGGCTTTATATTTTTCTTCTGACCTATAGCTAATAACCAGTAAGCTTGTTCCTGAAACAAATAAAAAATTCCAACCAAAACCAAGAAATATTAATGCAATTGCATAATTTAAAAATGTCTGATCGAGATAACTTACAAAAATACAAATTGCAAAAAAAGTTACACCAAAATACATAATAATACTATGTCCGTACCTTTGAATTAATTTCCCTGTAATTAACGAAGGCAGAAACATGGCAATGATATGCCATTGGATCACGGTTTTTGTTTCATCTAAATGAAATTGTTCATTGACATGCATGTTTATAGGTGTTGCAGTCATCAGAAAGGACATAATTGCATAAGCAAAAGCAGTGGCTACAACTGCTTGTAAAAATCTTGGTT
>CAJWTP010000082.1 GCA_913047325.1 uncultured Gammaproteobacteria bacterium | reverse complement strand
CTGCAGCAACTTCAGCAATACCTATTGGTAAATATATTAGTGAAAAAGCAACATCGGTCTTTAATAAGCTAGACTAGTTCAAGAAAAAACGCCGAATAGTCTCAGCAAAGTGTTTCGACTCAACCCGACCAGGATTATCTTCAAGACCATAGATTGCCTTGTCTACAACCTCTTGCGGTATATATCCACCACCATCTTCGCTTCGAAAGTTCAACAGGTCTTTGGTAAAGTCAACTAAAAATTCAGGATGAGCCTGGATAGTTAATACTTTGTCTTTGATGTAGAAACCTGCGCACTCACAAAAATCAGACTGGGCATAAACAACGGCGTCCTGAGGAGGCCTGATTACCTGGTCTTGGTGACAAATATTTAAAGTGATTTGTTCTGCCAGATTAGCCATATAAGCGGATTTATTATCAATTCGATAGGTATGTAAACCCAATCCCCAGCCTTTTTGCGATTTCTCGACATCACCACCGAGCGCTTGGGCGATTATTTGATGACCAAAGCAGACACCCAAGAGAGGTTTACCGGCATCATAAATATCATTAATTAACTGACTGAGACTTTTAACCCAAGAAAGCTCTTCGTATACTCCGTGCTTGGATCCAGTAATAATCCAGCCATCACATTCAAGCCGGCCTTTAGGGAACTCTTCATCTAGAATTTCAAATGTCTTGAATTCAAATAATCTCTCATCTGAGTCAATTAGAGCAACCAACATTTCAGCATAAGTACCATACTGGCCAACCAATTCCTCATGATTTTTTCCAGTTTGCAGAATCCCTATTGTCTTTATATTATTTTGAATTGACATCACTTTAAGCAATCCAAGCTGTTATTTGGCGCTCATTTTTTGCTTTGCACGAAGCACCAAGTAGTCATGCGCTATAGTTGCTGCAGCGATAGCTGTGATTTCAGAATGGTCATAAGCAGGAGCCACTTCGACTACATCTGCACCGATAAAGTTAAGACTCCCTAGTCCTCTCACAATAGATAATGCCTGTGCAGATGTTAAGCCGCCAGTGACAGGCGTGCCAGTTCCTGGGGCGTATGCAGGGTCAAGACAATCTATATCGAACGTTAGATAGGCAGACCGATCTTTGACAGCTTCAATTATTTTTTTTGTTACCTTATCAGCACCGTTCTTATGAACCCATGGGGCGTCAAGAATTGTTACGCCTTTTGTATTACTGTTATGGGTCCTTATGCCTACCTGGATAGAATGTTTAACATCAATCAGGTTTTCTTTGATAGCTCTAGAAAACATGGTCCCATGATCAAGCCTGCCGCCCTCATCTGGCCAGGTATCTGTATGTGCATCAAAATGAACAAGTGCCATAGGGCCATGCTTTTGGGCATGCGCCCTGAGCAAAGGGTAAGTTACAAAGTGGTCACCTCCAAAAGTGAGCATTTCCACTCCAGCATCAATAATCTTTGTTGCATGCGCTTCAATCTGGGAGGCAACTTTATCATGCAGGCCATAGTCTAACTCACAATCTCCGTAATCGGTAACTGCTAAGGTCTTAAAAGGGTCGATGCCATCTGGATAAGCTAAAAGCTCAGCAAGCTGAACTGATGCCTCTCTTATTGCTTTTGGACCAAATCTTGCCCCAGGACGGAAGCTCGTTGCCGCATCGAAAGGTATACCGCTTACTGCAATATCAACCCCTGTTAGATCTTTGGTATATTTGCGCCGTAAAAAGCTAAGCGCCCCTCCATAGGTCATTTCATTAGCCCTACCGTACAAGCTATTTTTCATAAAAGCTTGATCTGTATTAGTTTCCTCGAAATCATCTATACTCATGAATTTCCTTTTATTGACAAAATCAGATTTACTGTAATTATAAATTATAGGCAATCAAGCAGGCTGTAATAGAGCATACCCAGCTTCATACTTGGGCTTCGAAATAATTTACCGCCGGGAAAGCTATAGATCGGTATTTTTGCCAAAGTGTCAAAAATTTCTCCGTTACCGTTAATTTTATCTGCAATTAATTTTCCAGAAAAACTTGCAAGTGCTACTCCCTGGCCAGAATAACCTTGTGCCGAAATAATTTTATCTTGATGCAGAATTTTGAAAAATGGCAGTCGATTCATCGTTATCGCTAGTTTACCGCCCCACGCATAATCAATTTGTATACCTTTGAGGAATGGATAAATCTTTTCCATGGGTTTGGTCACAATTGGAGCAATATTAGTTGAAAGGTTTTGCGAATAATTTTCACCGCCACCAAAAAGAAGGCGCTTATCAGCACTTAAACGAAAATAATTAATAACAAACCTTGAATCAGCAAAGGCAATATCCCTTGGATTAATTTTTTCAACTGTTTTATCATCCAAAGGCTTTGTCGCAACAATGTAGTTGTTCATTGGTAATATTTTTGAAGTTAGACGCTTTTCAAGATTCTCCAAATAACCATTACAGGCAAGCACCACTCGTTTTGCTTTAACAGAGCCATACTCGGTTTTAACTTTCACATCATCGTTAGTCACTTTATAGCTTGTTACAGCACTATTTTCATAAATCTTTGCGTTAGCTAATAGTGCTGCCTTTGCTATACCTAGGGCATAATTAAGTGGATGACAGTGCGCCTCACCTTTGTCATAACTGCCACCGAAATAGGTCTCTGAGCCAGTCACCTCTTTCATCTCATTGTCATCTATATACTCAATATCGTGGTAATCATAGTTCTGATTTAAATGTTCAACGTAACGCCGAGAATCTTCGCAAAATTTCTGCTTATGGTTGGGGTGTGCAATACCTTTTTTATAGTCACACTGGATCTGATATTCATCCATCAAGTCCCTGGCATGGTATTTAGCCTTCTCGCCTATATTCCACAGAGCGCGTGCATATTCTTTGCCTAGTGCTTTTTCTATATAGAACTGATCTCTGCGCATCCCTCCCGATACTTGCCCTCCGTTGACTCCGGATGCTCCAGATGCCAACTTATTTGCCTCGAGTAGTACTACATTTAGACCCTCTTTTGCCAAATAAAGAGCGCTCGATAGGCCAGTATAACCGCCACCAATAATACAGACATCTGCCTCGATGCCTCCTGAAAGCTTAGGCTGACTTATTTCTATGTTTTGGCTTGCCTGATAATAAGATTGCACAAAAAAAATATTATTTAATAGAGTTTGCGGTCAAATCAAGGCACTTCCAAACCTTTTCAATAATCTCATCTATATGATCGTTGGAACAGATTAACGGCGGAGCAATAACCATCTTGTTGACTATTGCCCTCATGACTAGACCGTTGTCATAGCAATAATCACGACAACTTATAACAATCTCTTTACTATTTTCGAATCGCTTATAATTATTTTTATCTTCGACTATTTCCAAGGCTGCAAGCATTCCAAGGCAGCGAGCCTCGCCCACTAACGGATGCTCTTCCAGAGCTTTCCACTTACTAGCTAGATAAGGAGCTATTTGGCTCTGCACTTGGTGCACAATATTTGTTTCCTTCATCAATTCGAGATTAGCAATTCCCGCAGCCATGCAGGTTGGATGCGCTGAATAGGTATAACCGTGAGCAAATTCTTGTCCCGCAGATACTATAACATCCACTAGGTCATCACGAACAATTACACCGCCTACTGGGAGATATCCTGAAGTTACCCCTTTTGCAAAAAGCATTAAGTCTGGCTCAATATCATAATAATCAGAACCAAACC
>CAJWTP010000081.1 GCA_913047325.1 uncultured Gammaproteobacteria bacterium | reverse complement strand
CATCAGCATGGCTCACCCCTGTCCAAATAGCTGTACTTTGTCCCACCGAGTGCTTATGCCGTAGTACGTTAACTTTGTCAAAGCCACTCGCTTTCAGGTAAAGCAAATTCTCAAATGTCTTATCCGTACTTCCATCATCAACATAGATGACTTCGAAGTTTGCTACACCTGTTAACGCTCTATAAATTTCCTCAATTAAGGGTTTTAAATTTTCTTCTTCGTTTTTTGCTGGTATTACAACTGAAATTCGCACGTAGCCCTCTGTCAAAGCCCCAAGATCAAGCAAATTCTATTTTCGACAGGAAAACTCTAACAAACGAAACTTAAGATACGCTTATGAAGAGTCATTTAATTGAGGTAATAATGTTCTAATCGCTCAGGAAGGAAGAAAGAGGCTGGTTAAGGAGGGAACGCTATAGGAGTGTGTTTCGACCAGCTATCGTAGTACTTTCGCCACGGCCTTGGCTTGCACTTACAATCACCTTGTCATGTTATTGCAAATATTTTGTCCTGAGGAACGCTTGCGGCCAAATAAGCCACAAAGTCAGTGCTTGAATCGGCATAAGCAGCGAAAAGTTTCCAGCCAGACTCCTTGTAAGGCTTTAGAATATTTAGTTTAAACGTTTTAAAAGCTTTTTCGCTAAGCCATCGAATTAGCTACCTGAATATCTCTATCTGGGAGATGGTAACGGGATAAAAAAGTGGAATGTTGAACTGGAAGTATACATTTCGCGCAGTCAGATAGATAATTTTGAAGCCTTTATCAGCGTATGCTTGAACACGTTCAGACGCATTTTCTCTTTCAGAAAAAATGCAGGCGTTACAGGGGATCAATGTTCCATCGATGTCAAAAATGACAGCTTTGTCACTTTTACCATTGGGGGGAGAAATTTCTGTAGAGGTTATTGAGCACCCACAAAGTAGCAGCGCTGATATAAAATAAGCCTTCATCGTTAGTCACAAGACTGTTATTAATATGAACAAAATATCGAGATAAACTTAAGAGCTATTGAAGTAAATCAATCGATTTATGCTAAAAGAACCACGTATACGTAGGTTAACTATAAGCACCTTTTCAATAGCTTCTTCAGCAAATCCTAAGGTTGAGAAGGTATACTCAAATAACTTTAAAATTGACATTCAAATTATGAGAATACTTCTGATAGAAGACTCTTTATCATTGAGAAACAGTTTGAGCTTAGGCTTGGAAAAATTGGGCTATTCAGTCGATACTGCTGGCACTGGCTCTGAGGGATTGAGTATGGCGTTGCTTGGTAGCTACGAAATAATCATCCTTGATATGATGCTACCTGAGTTGGACGGTATGACTATTCTTAAAACGTTACGAAAAAGACATTTAGAAACAAAGGTTATCATCTTATCTGCGCGATCTGAGTCTGAAGACAAGGTAGCGGGGCTATTGGCAGGTGCTGACGACTACCTTTCTAAGCCGTTCTCGTTTGACGAATTGACTGCTAGACTACTTAGCTTGATGAGGAGAGGTGCGGTAAATTGTCTCAATGACCAAGTTACTATCAACAGTTTGACACTCAATATCCAGTTTAAAACGCTTTCATACAATAATGGCATTATCAACCTGACCCCGAATGAGTACAAAATTGTTGAATGTATTTTCCTCAATAGACACAAGATAGTTACCTCAGAAATGCTGAGTGAATTTATTTCTGGAAGCTATGACCATATCTCAAAAAATGCTATTGAAGCTCACCTTTCCTCAGCAAGGAAAAAAGTAAGAAAAAGCGGCGCGTCTCTACCCATTACAAGTAAACGTGGTTTTGGTTACAGAGTTATAGAAGCTAATGAAATCAATACGTAAAACATTAACACGAAGACTTTCTATTATTATTTCACTGTTAGTCATTGCCGTTTTACTTGCAGCAGATATTGGCGTTGATTCCTGGGTCGAACAAGAATTCAACCAGGCTATGAAGGCAAAGGTAGGTGTGCTTCAGAGCTTGGTAAATGAAGATGTCGAGGGTGTGGAATTCGAATTTGCAGGTGAGTATTTGCCTGAGTTTGAAGGGACATCTTCCCCCGAGTATTTTCAACTTTGGTACAAAGACTCAACGTTTGAAAAATCAGATACTCTGGCGCTTTATACCATCAATGAATTGCCTTTCAGCAGCATTGGCCTGGATGAATATTCTTTCCAGGATATTACTCTGCCCGATGGCCGTACGGGTCGGGTAATTTACACTCGATATATACCTCAGATTGATTCTGAAGACAGAGCTGGATTTTATCGCGTCATGGGCAAGGGTAACGATACTCGCCCGTCAATGGTTATCGCGTACGCAACATCTACAGAATTGTTAAATTTCACGTTGTGGTTTATCGATGGTGCTTTTCTATTTGCATTAATTATCGTGCCGTTAGTTGTTCGATTTACAGTGCGTAACACTGTGGCTTATGCTCTGGCACCCTTGGATGCCTTAAATGCCAAGATAAAAGGACTACGATTTACCACTAGACAAAAACACGAAGCTTTTCAAAATAATGTCGAGGAATTGGAACCCATTACCCAAAGTTTGAATCACTTTTTTGAAGATAATTATTCGCTTTACCTGCGTGAGAAGAGGTTGACTTCGGATATCGCACACGAGCTAAAAACACCAGTCTCTGAATTAATAAATATGACTGAAGTAGCAATTAAGTTTCCAGGAGAAATAAGATTAGAAAAAGATTTTAAGCCACGTGTTTTGCAAATAGGCACAAGAATGAAAAATATTATTTCTGGCCTTATGTTAATCCAAAAATATAGTTTTAAGACCCTAGAGCTAACTGATGAGATAGATATCCACAAATTAGTATCTCAACTTATTCAGATCAAAGAAGCAAGAAATGTTAAGGTAGAGATTAGCTCCAATTTTCAGTTAAGCGTCAAGAGCAATCGCGTTGGAGTAGAATCGATAATAAGTAATCTGATAGATAACGCTATCGAACACGGAAAAACTGATACAGAAATACTTGTGAACTTAGGTGTAAATAGTTCTAGTAATGTTTACCTCAGAGTGACAAATAAGGTGGGGACAGAGGTTAATGAGGATGATCTAAAGCATATGTTTGAACCGCTTTGGCAAAAAGATGCTTCTAGAACATCTGAAGATAACTTTGGGCTAGGTCTTTCTATAGTAAATGCATTGTGCGACGCTGTATGTGCAGAAGTTTCTGTAACCAAAACCACCGAAGAAGACATATCGTTTTTGTTGACTTTTAAAAATGAAACTATTGGTCCGTAATCTTAGGCAGGCTTAAGTTACTGTAACCTTAGCCTTAATAACACTCCTGAAAAGAGAGACTGCGACTTAGCAAGAGAATAAAAATAGGGTAATGAAACTTAACCTAGCTTTCGAATTTGGTATGTGGTGGAGATCAAAAAAGTTTTCGGCCACCTGTTCCTTGTCACGGATAATTGCTGCTGGAACAAGTCAATGCTTCCATTCAACTCATTGGGCGTACAACGATAAAATGACTTTACGATTTTTTTGCAGAGTTCTACCAAGAAACTGTTGAAAAACACTTGCTGACAATAGGTTATCTTAATATAGATTAACGTTACTATTATCTAATAATAGATTTTTCAATATCTTTTATTTGAAGGCGTGTACGTATTTCCATTAGCGTATAAGAAGCAAAAAGTTCAAACGAAAATTTGTCTAATATAATCTAGTCGATTGATATCAAGCGTTACGTTACTCTAACAGCTTGCGTATC
>CAJWTP010000080.1 GCA_913047325.1 uncultured Gammaproteobacteria bacterium | reverse complement strand
CACTCTTGATATGGCTCTTCGACTCTGTATTGTTTGTAGACTTTTTCCACCGAAGTCACTGTTGCATAGTCCGTAAAACTGGCTGCAAGAGTAAACTGCGCGGCAAACAATAGAGGTAACACAATTAAACTTTTCATAAATATTTTCATTGCTCTACTCCAACTTTAATTAGCTCCTATAATACTAATTATATACCTTATATTGCAAGATTTCTTTGACTTTGGATGATACACAGCTCTACTACCTACATGACCCGATGTGTTCTTGGTGCTGGGGCTTTAAACCAACCTGGGATATCGTAACAAAGCAATTAAACGGCAAAATAAAGATTGTTTTTTTGCTTGGTGGTTTGGCGCCTGACAGCGATGAAGATATGCCCTTACAAACCCGAGATTACGTGCAATCGAACTGGAGAAGAATTGAAGAGAAAATCCCAGCGACAAAGTTCAATTATGATTTCTGGAGCAAATGCAAACCAAGACGCTCAACTTATCCTGCATGCAGGGCGGTAATATCAGCCAGAATTCAAAACCCCGATTGCGAAACATCGATGATCAGTGCTATTCAGAAGCGCTATTATCTTGACGCCCAAAACCCCTCGGACGAGGATGTACTAGTTAGCCTTGCCGCAGAGCTAGGGCTAGATGCAGAAGAATTTCGTTTTGACCTCAGATCCGAAAAAGTAAACAAAACGCTATTGGCTGAAATCAGTTTGGCGAAATCCTTAGAAATGCAAAGAATGCCCTCATTGAGCCTTCAAACTGGTCGCGAATTAAAGCCAATTTCTATAGACTATCTAGACCCAGATTACATCGTTGCGCAAATTATTTCTTGAATAAATCTGCAGAACTGGCAATAATAGTAGACATGCCTTTGTAGCTCAGCTGGATAGAGCATTCGCCTCCTAAGCGAAGGGTCGTGAGTTCAAATCTCGCCAAGGGCACCACTTGACTTGTAGAGGGTTTAGGGTGGTTGATAAGGTTTTTTAACCCCCCTTTACCCCCCGAGCCATTTCTAACTAGCAGTATTTATCTAATCTATTGAGTCAGGGCATCAAGCTAATCTTTTGTGTTAAAAAATTTGGCATAGGTATAATATTAGCCATGCGATTAAATCGTAACTAAGGTCAATGTCTGGCAACACTTTTGGAAAATTATTTACCCTAACATCAGCCGGTGAGAGTCACGGAGACTCGCTCTTGGGTATCGTAGACGGCTGCCCGCCAGGGATGACTCTTAGTGAAGAAGATCTTCAGGGCGATTTAGACTTAAGAAAGCCTGGCAGTTCAAGGCATACCACTCAAAGAAGAGAGTCTGACGAGGTCAAGATAGTCTCCGGCACGTTTGAAGGTGTAACCACAGGCACGCCAATAGGACTGGTGATTCAAAACACAGACCAGAGACCTAAAGATTATAGCCAAATCGCCAACACTTTTCGTCCCGGACATGCCGACTATACCTATCAGCAAAAATATGGAATAAGAGATTATCGTGGCGGTGGCAGGTCATCTGCCAGAGAGACGGCTATCAGAGTGGCGGCTGGCGGTATCGCAAAGAAATACCTCAAGGAGAGCTACGGCATTGAGATCCGCGGCTATCTCGCCCAGCTAGGGCCAATTGCGATTGAGGGCTTTGACTGGGACGAGGTCCATCAAAACCCGTTCTTCTGCCCAGACTCAACCAAAGTTGCTGAAATGGAAAGCTATATGGACAACCTCAGAAAGTCTGGTGACTCTATAGGCGCCAGAATTAATGTCGTTGCTAGCAACATGATTACCGGCCTAGGCGAGCCAATCTTTGACCGCCTTGACGCGGAAATTGCCCACGCCATGATGTGCATCAATGCGGCCAAGGGTGTCGAGATAGGCGCTGGCTTCGATGTTGTCAGTCAAAAAGGCTCGGTTCATAGAGACCCAATAACGCCTGAAGGATTCACTTCAAACAATGCTGGCGGCATTCTCGGCGGCATCAGTTCAGGTCAGGACATACTCGTTTCAATTGCACTCAAACCAACCTCGAGTATACGACTCAATGTCGAAAGCATTGACAAGCAAGGTAAAGAGACGCAGGTCTCCACAACCGGTCGCCATGACCCCTGCGTCGGTATCAGGGCAACCCCGATAGCGGAAGCTATGTTGGCGCTAACCTTGATGGACCATGTGCTCAGACATCGCGCCCAAAATGCCGGTGTGTCTTCAATCACGCCCTCGGTGCCTGCTGCAAAGTCTTAATCTTCCAAATAAATCACTAAAAAAAATTAATGTTTAAGCTAATTCATAAGCGCGTTCCGAGCAACGCGAAGAACGATATCTTGTCGGGTCTTACAGTTGCCCTGGCGTTAGTCCCTGAAGCAGTAGCCTTTGCTCTTTTGGCAGGATTAAATCCTTTGGTTGGGCTCTATGCAGCATTCACTATTGGACTGGTTACTTCTATCATAGGTGGCAGGCCCGGTATGATTTCAGGCGCTACAGGAGCAATTGCAGTTGTGATTGGAACCCTTGTTGCACTCCATGGCGTGGAATACTTATTTGCCGCCGTAGTTTTAACTGGATTTATTCAAATTGTTTTTGGTCTATTAAAGATGGGTAAATTTATTCGACTTGTTCCTCACCCAGTTTTTCTAGGTTTCGTAAATGGTCTAGCTATTGTTATATTTTTAGCACAAGTAAAACAGTTTAAAGTTGCTGACGAATGGATTAGTGGAACCCCTTTACTTCTAATGCTAGTAATTGTTGCAATTACAATGACTATTATTCATTTTTTACCAAAGTTAACTCGAGCTGTACCATCAACCCTGGTTGCTATTGTAATTGGCACAGTGGCGGTCTTATTTCTAGGTCTTGATACTAGAACGGTTGGAGATATTGCCCCTATCGGCGGTATATTTCCTCCATTTCACCTGCCTGACGTACCACTTAATTTTGAGATGCTTAAAATTGTTTTTCCTTATGCTATCGTTATGGCGCTGGTTGGACTTATAGAGAGCCTTTTGACGCTCAACTTGATTGACGATTTAACAGAGACCACAGGACAACCAAACCGCGAATGTATTGGACAGGGAGTTGCCAATACTGTTACCGGTCTTTTTGGCGGAATGGGCGGTTGCGCAATGGTTGGTCAAAGCTTAATTAATATTAAGTCAGGAGGACGCGGAAGACTATCTGGAATAGTTGCCTCTGTGGTATTGTTATTTTTTATACTTTACCTCTCTAAATACATCGAAATGATTCCGGTAGCTGTCCTCATTGGCGTCATGATGATGGTCGTTATTGGTACTTTCGAGTGGGGGTCATTTCGCTTATTTGGCAAAGTACCAGTGCCTGACATCATTATTGGTATAGCCGTAGCAGTTATTACAGTTTTAACTGATAACCTGGCACTTGCGGTTATCGCTGGCGTTATTATGTCCGCCCTATCGTTTGCCTGGGAATCTGCAGGAAAAATACATTCCGTTGAAGAGAACGAATCGGATGGTAAAAAGATCTACAGACTCCATGGCGCATTATTTTTTGCATCAATTAACACCTTTCAAGCCATTTTTACTCCAAAACAAGATCCTGAAAATGTTTATATAGACTTTAAAGATTCCAGAGTAATGGATCACTCTGCTATCCAGGCAATCGATAAGCTTGCTGATCGCTACCAGAAGGCTGGAAAAACATTGCATTTGATGCACCTAAGCTCCGAGTGTCGACTACTACTTAAGACGGCAAAGCATTTAGTGGAAGTAAACGTTCTTGAAGACCCTCAATATCACGTTGCTATTGACAAAGCAAAAGCAAGAATT
>CAJWTP010000079.1 GCA_913047325.1 uncultured Gammaproteobacteria bacterium | reverse complement strand
AAATGTTGAGTCTAGGGCTGATAGAGAGTTATTGATGAAAAAGACTGATGAGATTTTAGATTTTATAGAGAAGTTTAAATAAGATTTGTATTCCTAAAATAGGAACGTCATTGACAGTTAACTGTCATGTGATATAGTTTATTATATAGATATACTTTTTTGTTATATTAATAGACTCTAGATAATGATCAATAAGGTTCACACTCTTTTCACTAGTCACCCTCAATCTGTGAATGAAACTTATACGGAGCATTTTAAGATTGCAAGTTACTATGGTTGGACCATGCTGATCTCAGGAATAGCTTGTCTTATCCATGCCGTCCTACCATTCCTTTTTTTAACTACTGCAAGTTCAAATCTCAAAACACTGAACAAGCAAATGAAAGATAGAATCCCTGATTATGGCCCGAAGGTAGAAAAAGAGGATCAAATAAAAGCTGCATAAAGTGATATCAAAAAGTGATCAATGCTAATCCCCCAAAAAAGGTCTTATATTTCATTCCCTCGATACTATAGGGCCTTTTTTTATTTTACTAATAACATTTATATTATTACTTATTAAAGAAATTACTTAATGAAAAGAATAAAAAACATAGCAGTAAGCGGATCTTTCGAGAATGAAGGACACTCAGTTATCTTCATAGAAAATTGTGAGAATTGTGCTGATAAAATTTAAGTAAAAGAACTTTCAACAAAAACAATCTCCCGCGCTCAAGCTATAAATGAACAGGATAAACTTATCAAACTTGGATATATAAAAACAAACTAATGAAAAGATAAAGACTTAACCTTAAAAGAGGTTTAATTGATTTATGTCAATGATTCTAGAACATATTATCTATAAATTACTTAAATGATGCCACCATTGGCTAATAAATAATTGCGTCTGCAAATATCTGAAATAACTTGGAGAGAAACTAATGAAATTAACAGCAAGAATTGGATTTCCTACTATTGCAAAGTACGTATTGGGAGGATTAATAGCACTGACTATGTTGCCAGTTTATTTTGTGTCATTTGAGGCAATAGGGCAAAGCGTAATTGAGGAAATTATAGTAACTGCCCGTAAACGAGAAGAAAATCTACAGGATGTCCCAATTTCTATCTCACCATTCTCAGCTGATAAGATTGAGGATTTAGGTTTGAAAAGCCTCGATGATATTGCGATGTTTACACCTAGTTTCTCTATGACTAATGCTTTTGGTAGGCAATCGGGTTCAGATCGACCTGAAATGCGTGGAATTACTACTATCGTCAATGGAATTGGTAATGCTTCAGCTGTGGCTTACTTCGTTGATGGTATATATATTAGTGGATCACCCCAATCTACAGAGTTGCATAATCTTGAGCGTGTTGAGATTCTTCGTGGACCACAGGCAGCAGCCTTTGGAAGAGGTACTTATATGGGTGCTGTTAATTTTGTAACCAAAAAACCAAGTGAAGAAAACGAAGGTGGATTAACTTTGAGCACAGGAGAAGACGGTTATTTTGAAGGCATCGGTTGGATCAGTGGTCCAATCAATGATTCAACATCAGGTTATATAAGCGTCGGGTTCGATTCATTTGATGGACAATACACCAACACCAGGGATGGTTCCGATTTAGGTGGTGAGAAATCAACAAATTTAACTGGTAAGTTGTTTTGGACTCCATCTGATGATTTGGATGTCACTTTCAAAATAGGCTACCAAGAAACCGATGATGGTCATGTACCTTATTATCTAACCGATAGAAACGACAATAACTGTTGTGGTCGAGATTCAGATCACCCAAGAGCAAGAGAGTACTACCAAGGTACAGCTCAGTGGGATCCAAGCGGGATTAGTCTGTCAACAGATCTATTAGATACTCATGGTGATGGTACTGGAGTAAGACTTGAAAGAACATTATTCACCTTAACCGTCAATAAGCAATTTGATGAAAATACCACCTTTACCAGCACTACTGGATACACAGAGGATGAACTTGCTGTTTATCAGGATGTGACATATGGTGGCTATGACCCTTATGCTAGTTATGCAAAATATTGTGAACCCCCATATAGTTATATGTCTTGGGCCGCAGGTGTATGTGGTGTTTATGGTTTGAGTGGTGCATTTTATATGCTTGATGAAGGCGATGAACGAGAAGATTTTTCACAAGAGTTTCGTGTCACTACAACCCTAAGTAATGGGGCTGATGCAATCTTTGGTGTTTATTATTATGAAGGAGAAGCAACTGAAGGGGATAGTTATTCAATCAAAGAGATCTGCCCTGCAACTGGTCGTTGGAACTCAAATTGTTCTACTGCGCTCGTGCCCTCAGCAGTTTTTCCGAATCCATTTATCTCAAGTTACACTATAGAAAAAGTAGAAAACTTCGCTGTCTTCGCTGGTATGGACTGGGATGTAAATGAACAATGGTCACTGGGTGTGGAAGTCAGATATGCAGAAGATGAGATCACTGTTTCTGAAGATCCATACAGTCTTGCTACACCGGCATCGGGTTGTGATATCAGGTTAGGTCTCTGTAATGACACCTATAAGAGTTTTACACCAAGGTTTACAGCGTTGTATGAGAAGAACGACAATACCAATTTTTATTTCAATATTGCTCAAGGTACCAAACCTGGAGATTTTAATTCCGCAGTGCCTGAAAAGACAGATGGAACCCTGGATGAGAGTTTTCGAGCTGTTGATGAAGAAGTCGCTTGGAGTTATGAAGTTGGTGTTAAATCCATACTTAGAGATGGACGTGTCAACATTAGTGCTTCGGTATTTTTTCTCAATGTTGAAGACCAACAACTGACGCAAAATATTGAACTGTCAAGTGGTTTGATCGATTCAATTTTAGCCAATGTTGGAGAAAGTGAAGTCAAAGGTATTGAATTTGAGGGTAATTTCCAAGTCTCAGACAACTTCAACGCTGGGCTCACGTTCTCTTATACCGATGCTGAAATTACAAAACGTATCAGTCAAGATCATGCTGATTTAATGGGCAGTGATGGTTCTTATGCTCAATATAATCTGTTGGGTAATGTTGCAGGTAAAAGCATGCCTAGAGTTCCAAAAACAAAATACAGTTTATTTGGAAAATATGAGACTGAGACTGCAAATGGTACCTTTTATGCCATCGGTACCTTTGCTTACGAATCAAGTAAATATGCTCAAGAGCACAATCTAATAGAGACAGGTTCTCGTGGTATTGCTGGCATTAGAGCTGGTCTTATCGTAGATAACTGGGAGTATGTCATTTGGGTTAAAAATTTAACGGATGATGATACACCGATTGACATTCTTAGATATATTGATAAAAGAACTGGGAATCTTGGATCTTGTGCTTCCTTTGGGGGTGCCGCCTGTGGTGGTGTGTCAAACAGCCCACGTGGGTTTGCCTTGACCTTACCTCGTCAGAGACAAATTGGAGCAACGGTTAATTATCGCTTCTAGTAACTGTTATAATTAATGCATGATGGTTAAATTTTTAGCTGGTTAGTCTCTGTTGAATAGAAGACAATTGTTGTTTTCGGTTTTACTAATCATTACTTCGCTGTGGGTAAACCACATGAAGGCACCCATGAAAATATCTTCTGGAAAAGAATTATTTAACTGAAAGATAATTACTTTATGTTTTTTCTATTTCTTTTAAATAGGATCTTCTCATAAAGGGGATCATGGCCAACACTGGGACTCCTAGGACTAAAGGAATAGTGCTCACAGAGTATCGGACATTCTCAGCATCAAAGACAAAATCATTGAGCAAGCCTACTGATGTGGGTCCTAAAAGCAAACCTGTTATGCTAATACACATTAAGTAAAATGCTGTAGAAAGACCTCTGATATTGGAAGGTACAATTTCCATGAGTGCAATCAAAGCGCTCGAGGATGTAAAAGCAATGCCCACTAGGTTGATTGCAAGTACCACAAAACAAAGTGTTGGATTTGGAACTAAGGGTGCTATGATGGCGGTGGGTAAAAAAATAAATGCTCCAAGTATCACAACCCTCAAACCACCATCTTTTTTTCCTTGTTTCACTAATCGGTCCGCCAACCACCCTGCAGTATTAT
>CAJWTP010000078.1 GCA_913047325.1 uncultured Gammaproteobacteria bacterium | reverse complement strand
CGAACCATCGATTGTGATTGGTTCACCTGTCGCATAGATGACATTGCCCGCTTCATCAAAGAGAACTGAAAGTTCTCCTAAGAATTTACCATAGGCATATGCCTGAATAATCTGTGTCCCATTGACCACCGTTGGGTAAGGGCCTTTTGCCCTATCACTAACGTTTGACAAATAAGTGTTATCATGCCCACCAACAATAACGTCTACTCCCGTAGTATTTGCTGCAATCATTTTGTCTATTTCGTATGACGAGTGAGACATAAGTATGATTTTATTTACTCCAGCTTCAGTCAAAAAATCTACTTCATACTGTACAGCGGCAACAGTGTCAGTGAAAATAACGTTATCGCCAGGACTAGATAATTCTGCTGTATCCTCAGTATTGACACCTATCAAACCAATTTTTTGGTTGTTTTTTAACACGGTCGTTGATTTTTGTAATTTACCTTTAAGCTCTGGCTCCATATCTACGTTGGCATTTGCCATAAGAACAGGGAAATTTACTGTATCCATAAAAGCTCTAAGAGTTTCGGGCCCATCATCAAACTCATGGTTACCCACTGCCATTCCATCATATTCGAGCTTATTCATCATTTCTGCGGCCACTTTTCCTTTGTATAGATTATAGAAAAGCGTTCCTTGAAATTGATCACCACCGTCCAAAAGTATCGTATTAGAATGTCTTGAACGAGCATCTTCAATTGCTGAAATCAAACGCGCTGTACCACCAAAACACTTTCCCTTGGCATTGTTCTTCGCAGAACAATTATTATCGTATTTACTGATTGGTCTAAAACGAGCGTGAAAATCATTCGTATGAAGTATTGTTATTTCGTAGACTTTATCATGAGAGGCTATTGAGGACTGACTAAATAGCCCAAATGAAAGAAAACAAGTCAGAAGTATAGCCAAATTAATCGGGGCTATTTTTTGCAAACTTAGCGATTGCATTTTATTAATTTGTTTCAAAATTACTCTCCTATATAATTTATATAAACTGAACTAATAATATAGATCAATCTAAATAATACACCTATTTTCTTATTAATATATTACTAGTTATAAATTCTAGTATTAAACTAAAAAAATTATCAATATTTTAGGAGAAATACACAAACTCTTTTTCCTGCCTTATTGGGCGCTTCAATCAAAAGTGAGTGCTTGTAGTTTTTTTTAATAAAGAGTTTAGAAAACCTAATATGGTGGAGGGAATTGGATTCGAACCCGTAATACCCCCTCTCAAATCAGAGAGATGATTTCGACTTTTGTCCAAGAATATTCAAGCAACTAAGTTTATTCAAAATAATGTATCGCAATTTTTGCTGCTAAAGCTGCATTATTTTGTATCAACTTGATATTTGCAACTAGACTTTTGCCTTGAGTTATTTCATTTACTTTTGATAGTAAATACGGAGTTATTTCTTTGCCTGTAATTTTTTCTTTATCAGCTTCTATAATCGCTTCATTTATTGCCTCATTCATCATAACAAACTCCAGTTCAAATGTTTCTGGTATAGGGTTTGTTACCAACACTCCTCCTTCAATTGAAAGTCCCCATTTAGTCTGTAATATTTTCGCAATATCGAATGCTGAATCAATTCTGTAGTCAACATTAAATCCTGACTTGGAAGAGTAAAAAGCTGGCAATTCTGAAGTCTTATAGCCGATGATTGGCACACCTTTGGTTTCGAGATACTCAAGAGTTAATCCAATATCAAGTATAGCTTTTGCTCCAGCACAAACAACACACACATTAGTTCTTGAAAGTTCTTCAAGATCTGCAGAGATATCAAATGTTTTTTCTGCTCCTCTATGCACACCACCTATTCCACCAGTAGCAAATACAGCTATTTTTGCTAAATTAGCAATTATCATAGTTGAAGCTACTGTTGTAGAACCGGATAATTTTTGTGAAACAGCAATAGCAAGATCCCGCCTTGAAATTTTTCTGACTTCATCATTCGTTGCTAACAATTCAATTTCTTTGTTAGTAAGACCGACTTTTAAGCGTCCATTAATTATTGCAATGGTTGCTGGAATTGCCTTATTTGCACGTACTGTATCCTCTACCATGAGAGCAGTTTCTATATTTTCAGGGTAAGGCATACCATGAGAGATAATAGTAGATTCAAGGGCAACGATTGGTAGTTTTCTGTTTAAAGCATTTTCCACATCAGGATGGACATCTAAATAACTATTTAGTTTCATCTTTACTTTCCTTTAATATAAGTTCAATATTTCTTGGTGAAATGTCATCACTAATAGTATTCTTGCTTTTCAACGCTATTGCTGCAGCTGCTGAGGCATATTCTGCAGTTTTTTTGATGCTATTTAATTTTAAAAATCCGTACACTATTCCAGCCACAAAAGCATCTCCAGCTCCGTTTCCACTATTCACTTCAATATTTTGGTGACAATGGTGACCATGCTCTATTCCGTCGTAATAAAATACACCTTCTTTACCTAATGTAATAAATATTTGCTTGCACCCTCTATTAAATATATCTTGTGCAGCCTTAAGCATGCTTTGCTTGTTAGTAATTTTGACTCCAGTAATCAATTCAGCCTCTAGTCTATTGGGTTTAACTGTATGAAATTTACCAATAATATTCGTTATTTTTGACGTTTTAGCGATAGATACTGGGTCCAAAAACAATGGTACATGGCTGTATTCATCTGTAATATATTCGATTACCTTAGCAGGAATATTTGTGTCGACTACAATAACAGAGCTTTGATTGAGAGTATTACTCCAAGTTTTGATGTCTTCGATACTCATTTCATTGATAATTCGCATATCAGATATTGATACCAACATATCATTATTGTCATCAAGAACTGATAAATATTGACTTGTTGGCAATGTACTATGTTTTTTAATATAAGAAGTATCAACATTAGCACTTTGCGTTTTTTCAATCAAAAACTCTCCTAAAGCATCTGCTCCAACATAAGAAAACATTTTTGTAGCTATAGAGATACGAGATAAGTTTTCTGCAATATTTCGTCCGACTCCTCCAGCGGACATAGAAATTTCACCAGGATTTGAATCATTTAGAACAAGAGGATTGTCAGTAGATCCTTGAAGATCTATATTTGAGCCACCTATTAAAGAAACATATGGCTCTGATTGAGTTACATAACCCCTACCTTTAATCAGATTTTTTCTCACCATATTTGATATATGTACACCAACAGATGAACGAGTAATATCTAATTTTTCAGCAAGTTGGTCTTGGCTTATCATTGGGTTGGAATTAATTAATCTTAATATTTCCCTTTCCCTATTAGTTATCTTCATATAAATAAATATTTATAATATAAACTTATCTTTATTATATAGACTTAATATTTAAATGGAGTAAGAAATATATATGGTGGAGGGAATGGGATTCGAACCCATGATACCGTGAGGTATACACGCTTTCCAAGCGTGCTCATTCGGCCGCTCTGACATCCCTCCGAAATTTTTTTCAATAACTTTATACCTTGGAGGATTCAACCATTTGATCAATTTGATCATCCTCTATTCGCGTCATTAAAGGTTTAAATTTATTGATCTTATGGTTTGTTAAAGGAGTTTCAATATCAGGCCAAGCTAAAGACTCGATATTGAGAAATTCTTCGGAGCGTTTTGCAATCTCTGGCAGGACTGGCTTTAAATATGTCATTAACACCTTAAACAGATTAATCGCCAAAGAAGTTATCTCGTGAACCTCACGCTCACTACCTTCAACTTTGGATAATTGCCAAGGCTTTTTTTCATCAATGTATTGGTTGGCTTTATCAGCCAATTTCATGATTAAGCGCATCGCTTGATTAAAGTTTCTCGCTTCATAATGCTTCGCAATATCAGAGCCCGTTTCAACAAACTCTTTATAGAGGTCTTTATCGACACAATCACTCGACAATTCCTTGTCATATTTCTTAACTACGAATGAGGCACTTCGAGAAGCAATATTAACAACCTTACCCACCAAATCTGAATTAACGCGTTGCTTAAAGTCCTCTAAATTGAGATCAATATCATCAATCTTGGCTGTCAGTTTAGATGCATAGTAATAACGCAAATATTCCGGGTCAAGAT
>CAJWTP010000077.1 GCA_913047325.1 uncultured Gammaproteobacteria bacterium | reverse complement strand
ATACTGCATCCACCCCAAACCACATTTCTCCTGTCAAAATCCTGAATCTGTACTTTGGGCACCTTAAATGATACTTGCATTCATACACCCCATATGCTAGCTTTCCCGTTGTATACCTCCTTCTCTCTTCTGGGCTCGCAAATATTAGGAGGTATTTTTTATATAAACTTTATCTATTACCTTGACCACATAAGCATAGCTGGTGGTTCAAGGTACTACTTAATTATACTTTTCTGCAGCAGTATCTGTGGTAACCCCAGAATTCGCCATAAAGTTCAAGTAGTCTGTTAAAATAAATTTTAATTTAAAAGGAGGCGATTGAAAATGAATTTTAGAAATATTGTTGTGGTTTTTTTGATGGTTGGTTCTTTCTTTGCGATTAACGCTACTCCTTCATTTGCAGCTCCTGAGGAAGACAAGCTAACTGGACGGCAAATAATGGAGAAACAAAAAGATCTGCATAAAGTATCGAGTGAGTTTGAATTCCAGAAAATGGTTTTAGTGGATAAAACTGGAAGCAAAGAGACTAGAGATGTTCGGCGTTATATTAAAGAAAACGAAGTCGATGTTTTTCGCTCCTTAATTGTGTTTTTACAGCCTTCTGATATTAAGGGAACTGCTTTATTAAATTGGCAACACAAAGACCGGGCCGATGATCAATGGCTTTATCTTCCCGCTCAAGGAAAAATGCAGCGGATTGCAAAGGGGGGGGGAAGAAATTATTTCATGGGCACTGATTTTACCTATGAAGACATGCAGAGTGAAGAATTTGATGATTACAAATACACGCTTTTGAAAGAAGAGCCTTACGCAGATGAAGGTACCTGCTATGTAGTAGAGGCTATTCCAGCCAATAAGGAAAAGGAGCGAGAATCTGGATACAGCAAAAGAATCATGTGGTTGAGAAAAGACATTTTCTTAACGGTAAAGATTGATTTCTATGACAGAAGAAAGAAATTGATCAAAACACAAACTAATAGCGCCATTGAAAATGTAAAAGGAACCATCTGGCGAGCCAAGAAGGCCCTTATGGATAATCATAAAGCAAAGCATAAAACGGCAATTATGGTTGTAAAGAGAGAGGTTAATGAAGAAATACCGGATAAAACTTTTACAGAGCGTTTTATTTTGAAGGGTGAACACACCCAGTAAACATGGTAAACACGCCAAATATTTATCTAAATTCGGATTAAACAATTTTTTTGATTGTAATAAACAATCTGTTTTCCTGTAGGTTCGAGATCTATTAACGGGGAGTCGTACCAAATGAAAAAAGTAGAATCGATTATTGAGTGGAGCCGGCTGCATCCGGTAGTTGTGGTCATTGTTGCAGGGATTATTACAGCCTTTTTTGCTCTTCAATTGCCTAAGATTCGCGTAGATGCTTCTGCTTCACGAATGATGGTAAAAGACGATCCTAATCGGGTTTTCTATGAAAAAACTATAGAGACATTTGGCTCAGACAATACAACGGTTATTTATGTCAAAGATGAAAAACTTTTCACCTATGAAAAATTAGAGGCTATTGAAGAGATCTTTTACAATTTACAAGACGTGCCTGGGGTTTTCCGGGTCAATGGCCTTTTTAATGTAAAGAACTTTAAAGGGGTGGACGGGTTTTTGAATACGAACCCCTTATTGGACCCTATCCCAGAAGAGCAGGAAGAGCTCAACAGCGCCAGGAAAGATGCGATCAATAGCCCACTAATGCTGGGTTCTATGATTTCTGAAGATGGCAAGGTGATGGCTATCTCTGTGATTGCTGAACCTGATCTTGAAGATGAAGATTTCGATAAAAAGTTTTCAATAGCTATGGACAAAGTAATTGCTCCCTTGAAAGGCAAAGTAGATGATGTCTTTCAAATTGGAACGCCACTCACTCGCCGCTCAATCGTTGATCATATCTTGCAAGATCAGAGAACTCTCATTCCAATGGGAGTAGCTATTTTGCTAGTTCTCTTAGTGGTTGGCCTAAAATCATTTAATGGCGCTATCATTCCGGTGATTACTGGAGGAGTATCAGTTATCTGGGCAGTGGGTTTCATGACCATACTGGGAATTCCCATTCAAGTGCTGACCGTGATCATGCCTTGTCTGATTCTGGTGCTAGGTGCCACAGAAGATATGCACATTATTTCTGAATATTTTAAAGGAATTGAAGAAGGAGGAAATAAGCTTGAAGCGATTGACTATATGGCCCATAAAGTATCGACGGCTATTGTATTGACTGCATTAACTACTTTTATAGGATTTGCCTCGATTATTTTAAATGACATAACCCTCTTGAAAGATTTCGGAATTTCCTGCGCTTTTGGCCTTTTTGTGAATTTTTGGATCACCATTACAATGGTGCCCGCATTCTTAAGGTTTTTTGGGGAGTCCAAAAGCCCCTTTAAGAAAAAACATCTAAAAGGTAAAGAGGGAGGGATAATCTTTAAGTGGGTGGCGGAAAATTCCATTCGTTTTGTTAACGCCAAAAAGAAGCTTACGGTGATTCTTTATTGCGTTTTAATTCTGATTAGTTTTTATGGTATAACAAGAATCAAGGTGGATAACGACCTATTGGGCTATTTTAAGGCCAGTTCAAATATTCGAGTGAAGGCTGACCGACTTCATGAAGATTTGGCAGGAGCTCAAACTTTCTATGTGACCTTAAATGCACATGAAAAAGGAACTTTCAAAAAATCTGAAGCCTTAAAAAAGCTTTTTACCATTCAGGGTTATATTGATGGTTCTGATGATTTTGATAATTCTGTTTCTTTAGCCAATAACATCGCACTTGTGAATCGAGAGATGAATGGTGGAACTCAAAATCAATACTTTATTCCTGATAAAGATGAACTGGTTTCACAATACCTTCTCTTTTTTACTAGAGAAGATATAGACCGTTACGTTTCTTCTGATTATTCAGAAGCTAATATTGTTGTCCGTCATAATCTAAGTTCATCTTATGATTTTAAAGTCGCCTTGAATAAATTAACTGAAGTGCTCAAAGTACAGCTTGACGAAACTGGAATCAAATTTCGGTATACGAGTGAAAGTATTCTCATTAACAATGCGGCTGAAAGTATTGCTGTAGGGCAGATACAATCACTGGGGCTTATGGGCTTTATTATTTTTGTCATAATGTGTGTTTTGTTTGTGAATTTAAAGGCTGGATTTTTGTCTTTAGTTCCCAATCTATTTCCAATCGTATTGCTTTATGGAGTTATGGGGATTTTCGGTATCCCATTGAACCCAGGCACTGCCATGATTGCAGCGATGGCTATTGGCATTGCTGTAGACGATACTATTCACTTTATGGTGCGGTATAACGAAGAGATGAGAATACATAACGATCAAATCATTGCAATGGAGAACTCTATTAGAGAAGAAACCCGCCCGGTGGTTACAACCTCTATTGCATTGGCTCTTGGTTTTGCTTCCTTAGGGTTTTCGCATTTTGTGCCCTTAATTTACTTTGGACTTTTATCGGCAATGGTGATGATATTGGCCCTAGTGTCTGATTTGATTATCACTCCAATGCTTTTGGTTTCCACAAAGCTCATCACCATTTGGGATATGTTGGCCTTGAAATTGAGAGAAACGGTGATCAAGGAATCTCCTCTTTTTAAGAATATGAGTAAGTGGCAGATTAAAAAGATTGTTCTTTTGGCTTATACCAAAACCTTCAATAAAGGGGATTTGATTATTAAGCAGGGGGCAAAAGAGAGAACCATGTATTTGATTTTAGACGGTTCGGTTCAAGTGGAGTCTACCAGGGCTGATGGCTACAAGACGGTTTTTGAAGAACTCCATGATGGGGAGATCTTTGGAGAGATTGCTCTGGTAGACGATGTGGAAAGAACGGCTGATATCGTTGCCCTTGAAGATGATACTCAAGTGATTGAGATCGATTGGAAGTCTCTAGAGCGAATGAGAAAGATTCTTCCCCATGTGGCAAGCAAGCTCTTTTTGAATATATCCAGAATATTAGGCAGGCGTTTGGCTGCTATGAATATGGCAAAAGTGGATAACAATTGATGTTTCGCTTATTTAATTATCAGAGATTATTTTTAGCTAAAGAGCTTTTCTTGGCCTTTTTGCTTCTTTTCTTTACCTCTTTTGCATTAGCGGATGAATTCGATGATCTTTTTGGTGATGTAGAGATAAAAGAGACCCCCCCAGAAAAGAAGAATATGTGGAGAGATTTGTTGGATAATTCCAATTTTAAACTCTCACTGCGTTCTATGGCTCATTAT
>CAJWTP010000076.1 GCA_913047325.1 uncultured Gammaproteobacteria bacterium | reverse complement strand
CAATTCTTTCTATCGGCTTAGGTTCATTAGTTGCCTTGATGCAGACAAATATAAAGCGCTTGCTGGCGTACTCAACTATTTCCCATATCGGTTTCATCTTGCTTGGTTTTACAACTGGTGTAGTTGAAGGTTATGGTGCCGCTGCCTTTTATGTCTTGGCTTATGTATTAATGAGTTTGGCAGCTTTTGGCACTATCATTGTTTTGAACAAGCAAGGATTTGAAGCAGATCAAATTGTTGACTTCAGGGGCTTGAGCAAACACTCACCTTGGTTTGCCTTAATAATGCTATTTGTTATGCTTTCAATGGCTGGTGTACCGCCATTCATTGGCTTCTATTCTAAGCTGTTTATTCTTCAGCAAGTCGTCTCGGCGGGCTATATTTATTTAGCGGTTGCCGCAGTTGTATTTGCAGTTATCAGTGCCTATTACTACCTTCAAATCATCAAAACAATGTACTTTGATGACGCTGAAAAAGAGCTTACAGTAACTGCGCCCATGGACATGCGCATTATTCTTTCCATCAATGGAGCTCTGATTCTGGTTCTTGGTTTAATGCCAAGCTACTGGATGGAATTGGCAATCTCTTTATTCTAAATACAAACGAGTCAACTAAGATTAATCGCGACATTTGTAAGAGCGCGTTAAGTGTCACTATAATTGACAGCGTTTATAATAGTTATATTTATTTGTGAGTTGTTAATGATTGTTGCTCATAGAGGCGCCTCGAAAGATGCGCCTGAAAACACCCTTGAAGCGTTTCGTCTGGCTTGGCTTCAAAATGCTGACGCTATCGAGGGCGATTTTCGTCTTACCAAGGATGGCCAGATAGTATGCATGCATGATGAAGATACCTCTCGCACCTGTGGTGAAAAAATGATTGTCTCAGAAAGCACTTATTCAGAACTTAGTAGTCTAGACGCATCTTTCCAATTTGATAATATTCCATCACAATCAGTCCCCTTGCTTAGTGATGTTTTTAAAACAGTTCCTGATAACAAAGGTGTCTATATTGAGGTCAAGTGTGGACCTGAAATTGTTCCAGCTCTTATAACTGCGATAATAAATTCAAATCTAACAAAGGAGCAAATTTCAATCATTGCATTTGATGCTAGTGTAGTTAAGGCATTGAAGTCTGTTGCTCCTGATATCAAAGCAAACTTGTTATATGATGTTGCATCACCGGTCGATAGTAATGAGCTGCTCGATTGTTTGAAGGATATTAAGGCTGATGGTTTGGGCTCAAATAATATGAATTCTAAAAAACTAATTGATACTATCATCCAGTCAGGTTTTGAATACCATTCCTGGACTGTTGATGACAGCAAAACTGCTAAAAAATTATTGGAGTGGGGCGTAAGCTCAATTGCAACCAATAGGCCGGGTTATTTAAGGCAGCAACTTCTTTAACAAACAAATATAGTTCTTGACTCTGGCTCTTAAGGGAATATAAAATGCAGTTTCTCTTCTCGAGGTGTATTTGTATTTTCTATGAACACTAAACTCTCAATAAGTGTACTGTCAGCAATTTTGGCGGCTTTCTTCTTTTCTCTTGCAGCCGCTATGGTTCCTTACTTTTACAAAGCCGGAGGTAGCGTGTTCCTGCTACTTTGTGTTCGCTATATCAGTACTCTTGCCCTTTCTAGTGTTTTGGATAAGAAGCCTAGAAAACAAAAAACCAAGAAAATTAATACTAGGTTGGTATTAATTAGTATATTGCAGGCTTTATTCATAGCCTCATACATGTATTCCATAAAGCTTATACCGCTAAGTCTGGCTGTAGTCGTAATTTACACATTTCCAATCATTACTTTTTTCGCCAACTCATTGATTAAGAGCAGGTCTGTTGATGTGTTGTCAGTTATAGCGCTTCTTGTGTCTTTGTTTGGTATTTGGATAATGGTTCAGGGGAATTCCACTGGCTGGAATTTATGGGGAGTATTCTGGGGATTGGTCGCTTCAGTTGCACAAGTATGCGTCAACATTCTTTCCCGTCACGAGAGCGTAGAGCCAGGATGGGGATTGGTTAAATACATTACAATCTTGCCGTCAATAGTGTTTTTATTGATATATTTTATAAACACCGCAGAGCCGATAGCATCGGTTACACCAGATATGTTGATGTGGAGCATGCTTTCAGCGATGGGCATGAGCGGTGGTTTTTACTTTTTCTTTAGTTCGATTGCAAAAATTGGCCCTGTTCGCACAGCTAATGTGATGTATATGGAGCCAGTTTTCACAATCATTCTTGGGGTTGTTTTGCTAGGAAATGTACTCGGCTATTCCCAGTGGCTGGGTATTCTGATTATTTTATTGGCAACAGTCACCCTTGAGCGATGGGGAAAGAAATACAGTTAATTGTTAATTGCAATTTTTGCCAATTTGGATGAGGCATTTACGAGATTCTCATAGGCGAATTCTAGAGCGATATCAAGCGCCACATTTTTTGGTGAGATATTTATTATTTCTTTGATACCTAAAGACTCTGGCTCGAGAACGTCCTTTCCCACCGAGCCAGCTAAAATATATACATCACAATCATATTGAGCGGCACGTTTTACAATCCCTATTGGAGCCTTGCCTTTTAGGCTCTGTTTATCAAAGCGACCCTCGCCAGTTATAACCATATCAGCATTGCTAAGATGCCTATCTATATCAAGCGAATCTAGTACAATTTCAATGCCACTTTTTAGTTCTGAATTAAGAAAAGCAATCATTGCACCGCCGATACCGCCAGCAGCCCCAGAACGCTTAATATTTGATATGTCTCTATGAATGGTATGTTTTATCTTGTTCGCTAAATGTGTTAAGTTTCGGTCTAGCCTCTTAACCATTTCTCTATCGGCTCCTTTTTGAGGGCCAAAAACAGCCGAAGCACCTTCTTTGCCAATCAAGGGATTTGTTACATCGCAGGCAACTTCAAACTGGACATTAGCTAGTCGCGGGTCAAGAGATCTAATGTCAATATTTTGAATGAACTGAAGATTTCCACCGCCAGGAGCTACATCGATGCCACTTGCATCCAAAAATTTAACTCCCAGCGCCTGCATTAATCCAGCGCCACCATCATTAGAGGCACTTCCGCCGAGTCCAAGAATTATTTTTCTAGCGCCGCTATTAAGTGCCTCTATAATTAATTCGCCAACGCCATAACTTGTTGTGAGTAATGGATTTCTTTGTTCGATGGGTAGGGAATCCAAGCCGCATGCAGCTGCAACTTCAATGACAGCAGTATGCTGATTACCCAGAATTCCCCAGCGAGCTCCATGCTTGTGACCAAGAGGGCCCCTGACCTTTGCGAAAAAAAACTCCCCGCCAGTTGCATTTACTAGAGCTTCTGTGGTGCCTTCGCCGCCATCGGCAATCGGAAGTTTGATAATTTCAGCATGAGGAATAACTTTTGCCAGACCTGCAGAAATTGCCTCAGCGACATCTGCTGCCGATAGACATTCTTTAAATGAATCTGGGGCAACGACTATCTTCACAAAAAGGGTTGTCTAAATATGAGCTAATTTTCAATCGGAGGCATATCTTCTGGGTCGATGCCGGGCACAAATGTAATGCCTGCTTGCTGCTTCCAATCGTGAGGGTAGGCGGCATAGAATATCACGCACTTTTCATCACATTCGTATGCAATTTTGTTGTCCCGAGGAATATACAGCACGTCCCCTGGTGAACAAACATATGATTCGCCATCGCAAGTCAATCGGAATGTGCCTTCCATGCAATAAATAATTTCATCGCAGGTTAGGTCCCAAGGAACCGAAACCTGGTTTAAAAAATTCAATCCACCACACATAGTGTCGCTGACAGCACTGGTAACAAAAGGCTTTATATAGCTTTTTCCTGGTTCCAATGTGTGTAGGCGGTGCTCTATATCGGAAAATTTGTATAGCTTTGGTTTGTTGTCCATGGTTAATTATTGCTCCAGTTTAAGTTTTTCATTCAATTCAACAACGTACCCGTCTGGGTCTTCGATGAATGCAAGAATACGGGTACCGGCATTCATCGGTTTGGCAGGGCTGATTATCTTTGCGCCCTGAGCTTCAAGATCGTCAACAGCCTGATAAACATCAGGCGTTTCAATGCAAATATGCCCCCAACCGTTGCCTTTATCATAATGCTCTTCTTGATCCCAATTGTGTGTCAGTTCTAGCGCTGGAAATTCCGTCTCTGGCCCATAACCAACAAATGCATTGGTGTAGCGACCTCCAGGATAATCAGTGCGCCTTAAAACCTGCATACCTAGAATGTCACAATAAAAGCTGATTGATTTTTCAAGATCCAACACTCTAATCATAGTGTGTGCCAATCTGTAATCATTGTCTTTACCTTCTGTAGTCATAGCTCCTCCATTAATAATTGTTTGCTGATTTTATTACAGCCTCTGCTACCATCTTTTGAAATTTAAGAACACTATCTTCCCAGTAAGGTGAGAGAAATCCACCTTTTTTGGCAACAGG
>CAJWTP010000075.1 GCA_913047325.1 uncultured Gammaproteobacteria bacterium | reverse complement strand
AGTTGGCACTGTGGAAATATGTCATAGCAATAATTGCCAGTGTACGAGTAATTAATCCATAAGACAAAAACAGGTTAATGGATAACTCTTATTAGAGTTTTTAAAGAATAAAAATCCAAATTTCGTTTGATGTGTGAGGGATCTGACACACTTTGTCAAATAACTATAATATTTATACAGTATTATTGCTATTTTTTCAGGTGAGATAACAATGAACAACAATAGCAATATACCCAATAATGGTGTATTAAGCACAAAACAGAGACTTTCTTTTTTTTGGATTTTTGCTACTGTAAATTACATATTTTTTATCACTTATTTATTTCTTGCCATTATCTTCAACAATCTAGTTGATTGACCCACATCTTTAAAGTCCAAATTCAGTTTGATGTGTGAGGGAGGGTTTATAAATATATAGCTAAGTGGAATAATCTCTCTGTAATCTGATCATCCGAACTACATTTCATATTAAGACCAAATAGTGGCCTCAACCTGATTTAAGTCAAGAAAATTAAAATATTTGTATTTCTTGATTTTAGTCAATCAATAATATAGCTTTATCTAATAAAATAAAGTTATATTACTCATTAAATCCTACGATGAAAATCAATAATTACCAATCTAGCAGCCTATTTTCTATACCTCCTCCTTTTGCGTTTGTGCCGGATGGTATTAGCAATAGAATAATTATTGCAATCTTCAATCAAGTCTTTGTAGAGGCAATCAAAGCAGGTGATTTGGACTTCTTAACAAATAACTGGGTATTAATTGAGATTACCGATATCGGCTTATCCTTCTCATTCAGTCTAGAAAAAAATAAACTCATACACAACTCTAACGCAGCACGTACAGTTGATTTATGCATCTGTGCAAAATCGTGTGACTTCCTATCAATGATTGCTAGAGATAAAGATCCTGATACTTTATTTTTCCAAAGAAAAATCACCATGCAAGGTTCAACCGAACTGGGACTGTGCGTTAAGAACTTTCTCGATGGGTTTGATGTAGAGTCTCACTGGTTCAGCCATAGAATCGATCAAGTTTTGCAACTCAGTTACCCATTATTAAGTAAATTAATTTGCAAGAATAGTTGAAACTGAAACTAACTTTTGTTTATGCAGTAGACCTTGTCTATTGCATAGATTGAGCAAGTTCAACCATATCCATGCCCGCTTGCTCAAACCAATAGCCGTTGCATTGTTTCTGTGAAATAAGTTTGTCTATTATTGATTGTGCATCAGCTGAAGATACTTTATTGTCAATAACATCCCTGAAAATATCAATAATATTATCAGCGTGTTCGGATTGAGGATTAATACGAATAATGTCAACACCAATCTCTTTCATTTGCTCTAAATTATTAATCAAATTAAGAGTACTGCTAGAGAGGGTTTGAATGCCGTTCATTATTAAAAATGATTTGTCTTCTTTAGTTGAGAGCAGCAATCCTTTTTCATGTTCTATACATTTATACTGACAATCATCCTTGTCTAGATTATAAGCCCTTGCCGTAAAACATCGCGCTGAGAAAGCCAGTGGCAGTTTACCAAAGGCGAACACCTCAGTCTCTAACTTGCTATTCTTGTCTTCCATGATACTGGTGAGTGTTTCATGGGATAGTTCTACTGGAAAACACCAGCGCTTTAAGCCCTTGTTGAACAGGATGTTCAAGCTTTGTGCGTTATACATATTAACACTAGGGCCAATAGCAAACGGTTTCTGTTGTTTTGACAATAAACCAATCGCAGCAAAATCATTGGCTTCTACTAAGTATTCATTGACTTGCGTGATTCTATTAAGTCGCTTGAGCTCAGAATCGGCTTCTAACAATGTTAGTGTTGATAAAACCACTTCCTTGCCAGCTGCGCTTAACTGATGTGCAATTTCCAACCAATCTCTAAGCTTTATTTCACGGCGCTTAGAACAAATAACCTCGCCTAAATAGACAATATCTACCTTAGATTTTGCTATTTTTTTATAAAATTGATAAACCCTTTCCTTCGACCAGTAGTAATAAATAGGACCCAATGAAATCTTCATTGCCAGCTCCTATGATAAGCGCCAAGTGTGGTTTGAAATCCTTCAGAAATTTCAGACAGTGCCCGGTTCCATTCGCTTTTAGTTTGATAATGACCACGATCTAGTTGTTTCAACGCTTCTGACCAAGTTTTGGTAACTGTGCGGATATAGGCGGGAGAGCGTTGCCTGCCCTCTATCTTAATCGCCTTAACGCCAATCTTTTTAAGTTCTGGTAATATATCAAGGGTATTTAAACTGGTTGGTTCCTCTAAAGCATAATAAGTATTGCCCATTGTCTCAAATCTACCCTTGCATAAAGTTGGATAGCCAGCCGGCTCATGTTTTTCATAAGAGTCTATTAATACACCGCCCAGGCGTGTTTCTAGTTGAATGTCGTTTTCAATATATTCAACATGAGAGGCAGGAGAACAAGCGCCATAAGTATTCGGTGATCGCCCTGTTGCATAAGATGACAAAATACATCTGCCTTCAACCATTACGCATAAAGAGCCAAATCCAAATACTTCGATCTCTACTGGTGAGTTTTCAATAACTTTCTTAACTTGTGCCACAGATAGCACTCTTGGCAATACTGCACGCTTGATATAAAAATTCTGACAATAAAAATCAAGTGCTTCATAGCTTGTGGCTGAGCCCTGTACAGATAAATGCAGATTCAATTCAGGGTGGTTGTTCTTAGCATACGCCATTAAACCAATATCTGCCAAAATAACTGCATCAGCTCCAATTCTTGCAGCCCGATCAATGGCATCTGTCCAGCGTTGCCATCCTGAAGGTTGGGGGTAAGTATTAATTGCAATATACACCTTTCTGCCTCTGGCATGTGCATATTCAACACCTTGCTTAGCCCTATCCTCATTAAAGTTTAAACCTGCAAAATGCCGCGCATTGGTATCATCTCCAAAACCGATATAGACTGTATCAGCGCCATTATCAACGGCAATTTTAAGTGCGGGCAAATTGCCTGCTGGACATACCAACTCCATAGGATTTTTCCTTATTTTGATCTTTTAAACAATATGTAGATGTAAGGTCGTCTATCACCAAAAGGATTAATAAAATTGTACCTCTCTTGCTCTATTAAAACAAAATCTACCCCTACCCGTTCAACCATTTCCTCTACAGAATATCGATGTAATTCCAATCCTGCACACATAGAAGCACTGTCTGGAGCAAACTCCGCAAACAATACATACCCTCCAACTTTCACTCGTGAACAAAGGTTCCTAAAATATTCTTCGATCTCACACTCCTCTAATAAAAAGTGTAGTACCGCTCTGTCAATCCAGACATCAACCATAGGAATATTCTCGGGCAGTGGCGTAGATATATCGTGATGCAATAAAGTAATCTTGCGTTGATCTTTGATCTTTTCTTTTAATCTCTGAATTGCTATATCACTAATGTCATTTAATACGAGATGGCGACACTGATAAATTAACTCGTGGACAAGAATAGAAGTTCCTGCTCCAGGTAAAAACACCATGGCTTCATTCAAGCGAGGAATTGTCCGCACAAATTTAAGTGTCTGAGACGCATCCTCTTCGTACCAACCAAGCTCATGATCTTCTTTGCCGGTAAAAATTGAATTCCAGTGTTCGTTTGTACTTTTCATACTAGGATTAGAATTCAATTTGAACTTAGTATATAGCCGTGGTAACAATAAGGTCAAAAGTAGGGGATAAGAACACCATCCTTGTAATTGCCTTCCCATTTCTTATGACCGTTAGCATACCACCAGGTCCACTTGTCATCATACTTGCCGTCTTTGTAAGATATTTCTGACTTTTTCTGACCATTCTTATACTAAAAAATCCACTTACCATTCCGATTGCTACCTTTCTAATGTCCTTCTGCCATTATTTGTCCATTTTCATAATAATCACTAAATAACCCATTTGTTAAGAATTCAGTTTTCATGATAAAAACAGGAGTGCTCTTCTAATATCCAGAATTAAAAGTCAATTCGAGCTTTAAAGTTACCAGATTTATACATATATTCCTTGATATATGTCAATCTGATTTAGTCAAAGTCCAAATTTCGTTTGATGTGTGAGGGATTATTATGTAAATTTGGCGTTTGGTATGAACGGCAATACTATTTTTTTTATTTCTTCATCAGGTTTTCTTTGTTTAAATGCAACAAGATATAAGTTATATCCACTTCTCCCTCCTGCCATAGCCTTAAATCCTGCCTCTTTGAATGCTTTGTATAAAGTAGCATAGGTGAATCCACCTTTATGAATCGCGTATATATCCCCATCTAATGTAGTTTTTCTGTGTCCATACAAAATATCAAATGCAGTTACTGGACCTATACGCGCCTCATAAAGTGTTTCCATTAACCTATCTTGTGCAATTGCTTCGCCAACACTTTGTAAGTCAGGACATGAAATAGAAACCATGCCGTCTTCTTTCAACACTCTATAGAATTCTCTTAGAGCGATTGGAACCTCGTGTGGAAATATGTGTTCAATATTGTGGGATGAGTAAACAGCATCAACACTACCAGTTTCAACTGACTTCATGTCTGTTAACGTGCCCACTATATCTGGATTGACACGCTCATC
>CAJWTP010000074.1 GCA_913047325.1 uncultured Gammaproteobacteria bacterium | reverse complement strand
TCTACTTTTGGGTAGTAAAGATGGGTGGATATTAATCGCATATTTTATTTCGTTTGTGGGTACTTTGTATCCGTAATCGGCTACAACAAAGACTGTCTGTTCGTCATTTAAATATCCTTTAAGAGTCACGATACTTGGTTTTTCAGTGGAATAAACAATATTGTATTTACGACAAATTCGTTTGATGAAGCTCGCATTTTCCTGAACATCGTTTATAAAAACGCGTTCAATGTTCAATCTATTTTTAATTAGAAGTAACAAACAATTCGAGAATAAGTCGTTTCCAAAATAAACGATTTTCATATTTCTCTGCACCTTTTGAGAATAGCGTATGTGGAACAAAATGTAGGTTGGGAGGACAAGTGTTTAAGGATTCGATGTTGATTAAAAATCTGTGCAAAAACGAATAATAAGGGTTCATTGGCTGGCGGGAAGCTTAGTTCGTGCCAATATGAAGTGTAAGGCATTTTGACAATAGGATAGCCGAGATGGTTCTGATATTGAGCAAACTGGAAAGCTACCGTTGATATTACCAAAGTAGCTTTCAATACATTTATTTCGCTAGTCTTTTGCACGATTTCTACTAGAGGAATGCGTGTGAACTATCAGCCACTCACCGTTAACTTTTTTAAAAAGAAAGGTTTGAAACCCCGTTTTGTTGAAAGTTTCTCCAGACTTCCTAACCTTTCCTTGAACGGTTGTATCAACGAGTGTCCAAGCAAAATCATCTTCTACATGAGTTTGAATGTTAGAAAAATCTAAACTTAAGAAAACTAAGGCATCCTTTTCTGGTTCAACATGATGCTCTATCAAGTCACTTAACCCTACATTCTGTCCGCCAGATTCAAAGTATCTTGCGCCTTTAAAGTCGAAAAAGTGCTTTTTAAAGGGGGCACCGTCTCCATTCTCCCAGCCATATTCAATTTGCTTTATAATGTCTTTTATCTGATCTTTATCAGTTGCATTGTTATCATGAGCGAAAGTGAAAAAAGATAACAAAGACGAAATGATTATGATTAAAAATTTTTTCATACGAGCTCTCTCGGGTAGTTAATCGAATCAATTTGACCAATGAATATGTTTGATTTTCCACTCTCCTTCGGTGTTGATTAAGACAATTGTTTCCATACTTTGGTAGTCTCTCTCTTCCCCCTTAAACATCCCATTGACCAGAAACCGCGATGCGGAGATTGCTGTGTTGCCCAGAACTTTGACTTGATGCTCCAACGCTTTATTTGTCACTGACGATAGATATTCCATATCTGAATTCATATGATGTTGAGCATATTCATCTGCGCTCCTCTCAACTCCGCCTCCTTCATAAATAGTCACATCATCCGCCAGTAGGCTCTTCGCAGTGATTTTGTCTCCCGTATTAAGCGCGTGATGGAATGCAATAACTATTTTAGCTGCAGGCGTATCTAACCCACTAAACATACCTTTCTCATGATGTTCTTTTTCATGGGCACTAGCAGCAAAACTCATGATTACGGGCATGATAAATAGTAAGACTAATAATTTAATTTTCATTTGAATTTCTCTTCTAAGTTTTATCTTTCGGGACCTACAATACTCGTAAGCCCAGAAGTAATGATTAAAATAGCAACTGCTATTGTTAACTCTAATGAAATGGATTTTGAGAGTGCTTCGCTTCCCGAGCCACTTTTAAGTTTTGGGACTAATTTCAGTTTGTGCCGTATAGCAATAGCTAGAATGCTAGTTACAAGGAACATTTTAACAAGAAGAGTTTGCCCATATATGGAGCTAAATAACCCTTCAAAACTACCTACCAATTGAATAGCTAGCCAAATGCCTGCAGATAATAATAAGGTAACCAATACGGCCGCCTGCGTACCAAACCTATCCATTAATTTATAAAGCTTTTCGTAGCTCTGGTAATGGCAGGAGAGCTTTAACGGAATCAATGCACCAAACCACCAAGCCATAACAAATACGTGAACCATAAGTAGTATTCGAGCAATACTTCCTAATTCAGAAACGTGGCCGGTTAAAGTAAATGTGTACGAGAGAGTGAATAGACACAGCACAAGTAAGCAAGACTTTAACCTTAGGAAAGGTTTAAGAGGTTTAAATTTCAATAAGTAGATAGTTATTAAAGCTACGGCTAACCCCCCCGCACGATACAAGGTGACTTCACCGATAGGAGAACTCAACATTATCTTAAGCATAAAGGGGTCAAGTGCGCCTTGAATTCCCTCTTCTACCATCGCTCCAGTGTTCGCGATAAACCACACTGCATTAGAAATAAACGCAACAAAGACACAAACCTTTACCCATACAGCGCTATAAGATGGCGTTGTATAACTTGTCCTACTGTCGTTAATATCTCGCCAGAAAAATGTATATCCAGCTGTGGCCGCGAAACCTAAATAAAACATTAGCTTTGTCACTACAATTACAGTGTTCCAGATATACATTTCCACAGCTGAATCCCCTTTTTAGTGCACCATAAATCCAAAACTATCTTTCATCTTGTGCCCATCGGAGCCAAGCATGATGAACTCAACATTGTATGAACCTGGACGTAATTTAGGTAAGGTCCAAGAATAATCCGTTGCAACCTCTTTCGGAGGTTCAAAGCCAAAATCAACTTTTGCACCTTCACTATCTTTTAAAACTACTTTTATTAATCTAACTCCCTTGGTAAAGCTGACTGATAGTTCCATTGGGGCCTCCATCAGCATTGCATTTTTGCTTGGTGTGCTAGATTTAATTTCTATAGCCTCATGTGCTAATGCCACGCTGCTTAGCAGTACACTAAATATTGCAAATGATTTAACAAGTGCTTTCATGATTACCTCTATCTTTGGTTTTTAAAAATTAAAATTGCTTTGATTGTCAAAAGTGCGCATTTATTTGTTTAACTTTGACTTCAATCGAATTGACTTTCGTAGCTTTCTACTTTCGCGTAAGGTTCGTAGCTCCCATCTTGATATATAATGAAAACGGTATAAGGCATAAACTGCTCTGCTACTTCCATTCCGGGTGAACCTACTGGCATAGCTGGAACAGATAACCCGATAGCCTTTGGATGTTCTTCTAACAAGAATCGTTTTATAAACTTAGAAGGGACATGGCCTTCAAATACAAAGCCACTTTCTGTAACAGCGGTATGGCAAGAGCGAAGATTTGGCGAAATTCCGTATTCGTTCTTGATGTCGCTCAAGTTATGAAAGTCCTTTGTACGTAGTTGAAACCCTTGGCTTTCTAGATGAGTTATCCACTTTTTACAGCATCCACACGATGGTGATTTATAGACCAATAATTCAAAGGCGTCGTTTGCGCCATGGTGGATATTTGCCATGGCAACGCTAGGTAGAATTAGCAGTAATACCGCAGCTTGATAGGTGATTTTTTTTAACATTTTTGCCTCCAGACAAAGCTGGCACATATAGGTACGCTAGCACCTAGATAATAAACAGGAACTAAAACAAATTGTGCGTGAAATTTGGACGCACTGACCCTGTGTTAGGCAAATATCGGTGGGCGAAAAAGTGAGGAAGTTACTGAAACTGGCTGTTGGAAGAACAAGCCAAATGAAGCGTCCGGCACCACTGGGTGTTGAACAATCATCATGGAAGCTATAAGGACGGGAGCATGAGTACAACCACCTGGTGGGCATGTGCATTCCGAAGTGTTGCAACAATCTTTAATACTAGCGTTTTCGGAACTGCTAGAATCTACTCTCATACCATGGCTCATGTTCGTAGAGCAATTCGATTCAGAATTACTATTGTAATGTTTGTTATCAATAGCCATTTCAAAACTCATAGTATCTACAGCCATCGCTTGCACGACGAGGGCAGATAGCACTGTAAACACTAATACTAGTTTTGATATGGATTTAAACATTTCTTAAGCATTAAACATAACCAATATGGATAATAATTGATTTTCGCGAATTGGTAAACAGTTGAGGCTGATTTGTGATTAGAATAACCCGTTCATCGGCAGAATTTAGGAAATAGTCATGATGAGAGAGATAGCCTACAACCATGCAAATTTTTGGGCGCGTCTCTAACTCCATAATTCAGATATTGCGGTAGAACTTGAACGCTTTAAGTAGCCGCCCCAATACTTCCCTTTTGTCCAGTTCCATTAACGTTATAACGGGGGCTAACCAGAAATACAAAAAAATTGAGGAGGCTTGAGGAGCTATATAAATAAACACACCCGATAAATATAAATTCATCGGTAACTTGAAAGAGAAATCAGATATTCTGTTTAAATCGTTGAGGCACAAACTAACTTCAGCGATTTCAACTTAAGTGCCACTCAAGCGATGGTCGATAAGTGACTCTCGCCCCGCGGTTATAGATACTCTCTGCTTCACTTATTTTTCTGCATATGAATAAGGCGATTAATATCAGCTTTAGGATAAAAAAGTTCAATCACTTCTATCAATTGTGAGCACGGTAATAAGTTGTCTATCCGTGATAGGAAAACCTCTTTATAGGGCTATCAGCGCTTGCTTTAGCTGACTACTGGCAATAATTAACTGTTGGCTCACGAGCAGTAGAGAATGTAACTTAACATGCAGACATGATCTCACGTTAGGAACTTATTTGCATCTTCCCTAGTATCAATTGAATAACACTTTTATGCTGTTTCTAATTATTTCATCGATCTCGGAACATTGATTGAGACAGGTAACGTTAATCTATATTAACGTTACCTATTCGAGTAAAGATAAGAAGTTAGCTTTCCGCTTTTGATTACGATATGTCATGCAAGCGAATAGCGCTCACTTCAGCAGCAAATTTAAAATAATTAAAGGGTT
>CAJWTP010000073.1 GCA_913047325.1 uncultured Gammaproteobacteria bacterium | reverse complement strand
ACGGCATGAAAACCATCGGTTTAGTCAATGTGTCGTTTTCCGATAAACTGGGAGCCGGGATTGGCGTTTTTGAAGATTGCTCTATACCTTGGCATATAACTTATGACGAGGTCATCAACATACTCGAGGGACAGTTCACGTTACAGGTCGGTGACAAAATATTCGAAGCCGGCCCTGGAGACGTGCTATGGGTGCCACGTAATACAGATATTGTTTATATAGCCCAAGAGCGAGTAACATTTTTCTACTCTGTACTACCTGCCGGTAACGCGCCATCAACATCTAAACATATTGATTACGCCTCAACTTAAACCGCTCTATATACCTATAGTATATGTAAAGTCCAAATTTCGTTTGATGTGTGAGGGAGGGGGTTATTCAGAAGTTTCTTTGTCTTCGCCTTTGAGCTTATAAATTCCAGCGCCAATAAGTACATATGAAAAAAATTGAAAAATAAATTTATAACAAAATTTAAATATTGATACTAATTTTTTCATAGCTCCTATTTTGTCAAAGATAAAAACAATTGTGGCAACTCTTTTGGTAAAGATTCAATTCTGTCAATGACTGAATAATGAGACCCAAACACATCTGAAATATAATCGTCAGCCTTATTATCCAAACTAATGCAATATGGATACATACCCTTCTGCTGGCACTCTTGAACCGCTTTATGAGTATCCTTTATCAACATTTCAGAATCATTTACATCAACATCGGATGGCTCACCATCAGTCAAAATTAACATTAGTTTTTTATCACTTTTTTGCAGATCGAGATAATGAGCGCCATGACGGATAGCGGCGCCCATTCGGGTTGAATATTCAGCCTTTAGGCTCGCCAGCCTTGCCTTAACAGTATCATCCCAATGCTCTGAATAACCTTTAATATGGTAATACATTACTTGTTCACGAGTGTTTGAATTAAATCCAGAAATCGCAAAATTATCACCTAATTGTTCGACTGACCATGCAAGCAAAGATACAGCTTCTTGTGAGAGCTCGAGGACTGTCTGGTTTGTAGTTTCTACAATGTCATTGAGCGACTCCGACAAATCTAACAAAAGAAGTACAGATACACTGCGAGAATCATGTTCAAAATCAGTATTGATTCTAGTGTCAGGCTGTGAACCATTCTTAAACTCAACAACACTTCGAAGTGCAATATCCAAATCAAGCTCAGAGCCTTCCTCTTGGAAACGCAAGCGTTTTTTGTTTTGCGGTTTCAAGAGGTCTAAAACACGCTTTAATTGCTTTACTAGGCCACGATTCTTATCAAGTAATTGATCAATAAAAGCAGCATCAGAATGGGGATGCAATCTCTCATAGACTGCCGTCCAATCTGGCTTATAGGATTCATATTTATAATCCCATTCGTCGTAATAGTGTGGTGGGATGACTGCTTCAAGTTTTTGATCTTCCTTGTCTTCGAATTTCCTTTGAAATATATCATCACCTTCATCATCGTCCTCAATAAAAACCCACATAATCCGATTATCATCCCGATAGCTAATTTCAGTATCTGTGAAAAATACATCTGCAAGGGAATCTGATGCATTACGGGTATTGGTTAAAAAATCTAGCCCCAAAGATAGACTATCTTCAGTGGTTGATTTTCCAGTATCCATTAGTTCCTTAAATTTGTTTACAAATTTCAATATTTCGGCATTTTTATAGTTATGATTTTCATCAATTAAGGCACGACTAAGCATTGCAGCTCGGTGTCGTATGCAGGATTGATTTTCCTCATTGCAGTCGTTCTCTCCAATCTTTGGAATTAATTCTAGCCATAGTGATTTAAGGCCGGGATACTGCTGAGAACATAGAAATTCAACTCGTGCATCTTCAAAAACCTCAACAAACAATCTTTGATGAGGGCTAAGATTGTCAGCAACGATTGCAGTGGTGAATTGATTATGCGCCAACAAGTGCGCCACTAATGCAAAATAACGCCTTGTGCCGTCAATTCCATTTAGTTCAGTATAAATATCTGGCAATCTGATAATTCCATCCTCCAAATAAGGATGAAAATGCTCAAGCTGCTCAAAGTCTGGCGAATAAGGCGCATACATGAAGTCAGTTCCCCACAATGCAAGCTGTAATAAATTAATGCGTCTCTCAATGTCAACAAACAACACTCCTTTCCTCTGTCTTTGAAAGACTGCACGAGAATCTGATGTTGATAATGAGAAATATGCCTCTTGCCGCTCTGGGTGACTTTTAAAATATCTTAAACCGTAATTAATCCATTCATATATTCCTTCATAGTCAAGTTGCGAAAGTATCGCGCCTATCCTTGATAAAAAGGCCCTAAAAGACGGCGAGCTATGAGTCACATGAATTCCATGGACAGAGTATGTGGTTTGTTTTAGTTGGTAATCAATCAGGCTCAAAAACTTTTCAAGTTCATCTTCCTTTACGTAATTGATAACCTCTATCAAACTAAACAGAAAATCAACCAAAAACTCTTTATTTGGGCTCCTGGCAATGGTTTCATAAGAAAAATCAGTGATATTTTTAATTGAATTCTTTCCAAAATGAGCCCCTACCCAAGGCATAACATTAGCAAAGGCGATCGAAATGCTGTCTCTTTGCCCAATCGTAGCAAAAAATTCAACTCCGTCATAATACTCATCCAAAGACTCTCGACTAAGTTTTGAACGAGCAGTGCCTATATGTTTAGAGAATTCTTCATGAACCGACTCAAATGCACATCTCAAATCACGTTCATAAGTAGGGTCAGTCATCAGAGTGTAGCCTGAATTTATCCAAAAATAGCTTCTATTGAGGCATTCATGACTTCCCTAACTTCAGCATCGTCAGTAATAGGCTTTATCAAGGCTATTTGACAAGCGTCTTTTATATCGACACCTTTAGTTATCAAAATACCAGCATAATTCAGAAGTCTTGTCGAAGCGCCCTCATCAAGACCGTGTCCGACAAGTTTACGTGTGGTGTTGGCAAATTGAACTAACTTTTTAGCTATTTCAGAATCTACTCCGGACTCTTTGCTTACAATAGTTGCCTCTATCTCTGGACTTGCAAAATCAAAATCAAGGGCTATAAAGCGTTGTTTGGTGGACTGCTTAAGGTCCTTCATTAATGACTGATAGCCTGGATTATATGAAATAACCAACTGAAAATCCGGATGCGCTTTCAATAGCTCTCCTTTTTTGTCAATCATCAATTCACGACGATGGTCAGTTAACGAATGGATTACAACCATTGTGTCTTGACGAGCTTCTACAACTTCATCAAGATAGCAGATTGCACCATGACGAGCAGCAATAGTTAATGGACCATCAACCCACCTTGTTCCATCAGAGTCAAGTAAAAAACGACCAATCAAATCCGAAGCCGTAATGTCTTCATTACAAGATACTGTAATAATAGGCTTGTCTAGTTTATAAGCCATATGCTCAATAAATCTAGATTTACCACAGCCAGTTGGACCCTTTATCATGACTGGCAGGCGTGAGTCATATGCAACCCTATAGAGGTCAACTTCATTGAATTGTTCTTCGTAATAAGGACTCTCAACTACCTTAAACTGACTTATATCAAAATTAGGCATAACTATTCTCCGAATAATCGTTTGTAAAAAATATAAACACTTTAGCTATTTTAATGTTAAAAAACACACATTAGTTGGCACATTAATTTTGCAAAAATAGCAATGGTAAGCATAAAAAAATCAAACAGAGATCACTCTCTTGATCTTATAAGAGGGATTGCAATCATAATGATGATAATGTTTCATTTGATTTATGATCTAAACGAATTTGGTTATACAAATATCCCTCTATCTAACTTTTGGCTTACTAGCTATTGGCGCTACTTAATTGTTTTCTTGTTTCTAAATGCAGTGGGAATCAGTCTTGTTCTTGCCTACGGCAATAGTTTTAGGTTAAATAAATTTATCAAACGCCTTGCCTTGCTTGGTCTTGCAGCTCTCTTAGTTTCTGTCGGTACTTACTACTTGTTTCCAGATGCTTGGGTTTATTTCGGTATCCTGCATTTAATCTGGACAGGAACATTGATTGCCATTTTTTTTACACAACTTCCAAAAATATCGCTATTTATTGCCGCTTTAATATTTCTGTTTGGTTATTTAAATTTACCTGACCTTTCTTTATTGAGGATTTTGCTATCAGATTATTTGCCATTGTCTAGTGTAGATTTTTATCCCCTTTTCCCTTGGATTGCGTTTATATTTACTGGCATTTATCTAGGTCATAATCCGGTATATAAAAAAATATTTTTCATGAAGCTGCCTTTGTTACAGCTTATAGGTCAGCATTCATTGATTATCTATTTATTACATCAAGTAATACTGTTTTCCTTAGTAGGTGCAATTTACTCGTTATTCAGTCAATAAATTCCACCTATTCTTGTTATTTTTTACTTATGAACGCCTAATTTGTCTCTCCAACCAGGATAAAGGTTGTCTGCATCTCCTGGAAATGATTCAAATGCTCTTGCAAATTCGTGGTGCTCTTTTGCAAATTCAATTGGATCTGAGCCTGATTTCCAGCATTCATAAGCTTGGCGAAGAGATGTAGCTCCAGCTGCGGGAGAATCGATATGACCATAAGAACCACCGCCAGAAGTATTGATCACATTGCCATGACCCAAGTTCTCAAAGAAGCCTGGAAGACGCAGTGCATTCATGCCGCCTGAAATTATTGGCGTTGTAGGCTTCATACCGAACCATTCTTGATGGTAAAAAGGTCCATCTGCACTGTCACGCTCAATCATATAAGCAATGATTCTATCATCCGCACCACCTTCCATTTTTCCGTACCCCATAGTACCAACATGAAT
>CAJWTP010000072.1 GCA_913047325.1 uncultured Gammaproteobacteria bacterium | reverse complement strand
CCGTTGTTATAGGACTTAGACATTTTTTGACCATCCAGCCCTGGCATTTTGGAGTTTTTGGTTAATAGCGCTTCTGGTTCAACCAAAATAATTTTTCCAACACCTTCGATATAACCTAGCAGTCTTTCTCGGTCACCATGGGTAATATTTTTCTGCTCTGATAACAGCGCTTTAGCTTTTACTAGAGCTTCACCGTCGCCTGTCTCTTGATAGGACTTTCTTAAATTACGATAAAGCTTAGACTGTTTCTTTCCCATCTTAGAGGCAGCTATTTCAGCTTTCTTTTCAAAGTCTGCTTCACGGCCATAAACATAGTTAAATCGGCGAGCTATCTCTCTGGTTAATTCAACATGTGCAGCCTGGTCCTCACCAACAGGCACAAATTCTGCCTTGTACATCAATATATCCGAACTTTGTAAAACTGGATAGCCCAAAAAACCATAAGTTGCAAGGTCCTTTGTTTTTAATTTTTCTTGTTGGTCCTTGTAAGAAGGAACACGTTCCAGCCAGCTCACTGGCGTTGTCATTGACAACAAAAGATGTAATTCAGCGTGTTCCGGCACCTTCGACTGAACAAAAATAGTTGAGGTGTTTGGATTTATACCCGCCGCCAGCCAATCAATGACCATATCAATTGTGTAAGATTCTAGATCAATTTTGTCTGAATAGTGGGTAGTGAATGCGTGCCAATCCGCTACAAAATAGTACGAATCGTATTTATTTTGTAGCTCAAGCCAGTTTTTCAAGGCACCATGATAATGCCCTAAGTGCAGTTTACCTGTAGGGCGCATTCCAGATAGTACACGGTGATCTTTCATTGTGAACGATTAAGATACATCAAAATATGTGTCAATTATCCCACAGATTTAGCATAACTTTCTAGGCCATCCAACACCAAATTTTCAAAATAATTCAATCGCTGAGGTAGCTCTTTACTTAACTTAGTAATATCTCCTCCTGTCAACAGTATAACTCCATTAGGGTATTTAGAATGAAAGTCTCCTATTTGTTCTTTGATTGTAGAAATCAGCATTGTCTCAGTGCCACTTAGCCAGGCATCTTTGGTATTACTTTGAAGCTCTGTCATGCCCTGCAACATATTATCAGTAGAGAACTTTGCGAAGCTTGTTCTAAGCGCCTTTAGCCCAGGCATTATGAGTCCACCTTGATGTATTCCATCGTCATTTATAATGTCAATGGTAAGCGCACTGCCAAGATCAACAACCAACAGATTTGTCCTTGGAAAGTGCTCGATTGCCCCCAACATTGCAAGAAATCTATCTACTCCCAAATTTGATGGGGTCTCGTATGCAATAGTTAAGTTGCCATACTTTTTGGAAGGCAAGACCAACTCAACATTTGCAAACTCTGTCTTTATGGAATCTACCACATTCGGATGGGCGACAGCGCTTAACCAGATACATTCACTATTAGGAATATTGCTAGCTGAAAAACTCTCTACATTCTCCTTGGAAACTTTAGAGTTAAAGGTTCGCCATTTAACTGCTGAATGTCCAATATCAACAAATAGGTCAGACTGGCACATCAAACAAAGATGAATTGATCCAGATATGGGTCACAATACTTGCACCATAACCGATTGCGATAGCCCAGGCCCACTTGAGGTGCGATACAAATGTGTAGTAACCTCTGGACTGGCCCATCAATGCCACACCTGCGGCCGAGCCAATCGAAAGCAAACTTCCGCCAACACCGGCAGTTAAGGTTACCAATAACCACTGACCCAAAGACATATCTGGAGTCATAGTTAGTACCGCAAACATGACTGGAATATTATCAACAATAGCCGAGAGAATACCCACTAGAACATTAGCATAGGTTGCTCCCAACTGCACATACATCACTTCAGAAACTAGAGCGAGATAGCCTATAAAACCTAAACCGCCAACGCTTACTATGACTCCAAAAAAGAACAACAAGGTGTCCCACTCTGCGTTAGCAATTTTGCGAAAAACATCAAACCTCTGTGAGGTTGGCTCCGCTGAAATATTGCGTCTCTTGACAAAATAACTAACAACCATAAGGTAACCAAGCCCGGTCATCATTCCCATGGCGGGTGGCAAGTGTAGGTAGTTATGGAAACTAACGGCTGTAGCGATAGTTAGCAGGAATAGTATAGTGATTACAATGCCGCCATCCTTGATAGCAATTTTATCTTCAACTGCTTCAGGTTTTTCGTTTCGAATGGCAAAATGCATAATCCCCGCAGGAATAACAAAGTTAACTAAGGATGGTATAAACAAGATGAAGAACTGCTCAAAACTAACAATACCCTTCTGCCACACCATCAAAGTTGTAATGTCTCCAAAAGGACTAAATGCACCACCAGCATTTGCGGCAACGACGATATTGACAAAGGCAATCGAAATAAATCTCGTGTTACCACCACCCACTGCCATCACCACAGCACCCATTATGAGTGCAGTAGTTAAGTTATCGGCGATTGGCGATATAAAGAATGCTAAAAAACCTGTTAACCAAAATAGCTGTCGAAAGCTAAAACCTCTAGAGATTAACCAAACCTTTAACTTTTCAAAAACATGGCGTTCACGCATCGCCTCAATATAGGTCATAGCGACCAATAAGAATAGGAATAACTCTGCATACTCCAATATGTTGTGCCTTAGAGCCTCTTCTGCGGCGTGTGGCAGTCCATTTGAAGCGTAAACCCCACCAATGATAGCCCAAATCAGTCCAGCAACTAAAATGACCGGCTTTGATTTACGAAAATGAGTAAACTCCTCTACCATCACAAAGACATATGCAATTACAAAAAGTACCAGAGCTAAATAACCAGACCAGTGAGTTGTCAAGTTGAGATTTTGGGCGCCAGCAGATGCTAAGCTAAGACCCGGAAAAAATCCTAGCAGTGAAAAGATGATTTTATTCATGATTGATTCGTGTTAGTGTTGGACCTTGTTCATTATTAAGATAAATTTGGTCATCTTTGTGCACCACTTCCAAAGTTGCCAAACAAAAATAATCAGCTTCAAATTTTACCTGAAAAACCACGCTACCACAGGTTCTTGCTGATTTTGAAGATGGACAAAAAAGGTCATCTCCAACCTTGATCTCTGCAACGGATTTAAAAACAAAAAGCCTGCGCTTTGTCTTACCTAAATAGTGCAGTCTTGCAACCACCTCTTGTCCGGGATAGCAACCTTTGGTAAAGCTCACGCCTATCTCATCAATATCCAAATTTAGCATCTGCGGAACAAACTTTTCGGTCGTTATGGGGTTTACTTCTGGAATGAGATTGTCAATGCAAGCCTTGTCCCAATATTGTTGGGAAGCAAAAGTAAATTTTTCAGTACCATGCGAATTGGCCAGAATTAAAGATAACTGATTATTTAATACGTAAGAATCAGTTGAACTCTCGTTAATTAAACCAACTTGTTGATACTTTTCGGTTACATTTTCAATTTTCACATCTGACATCAATATAAACATCTGTAAACGATTTTTTACTGTTTCAATTAAATCTAAAGGAAAGGAAAGAAGGAAACCGTCTTTGCAACGTAGCAACCAAAACAATGCGAGGATTTTCCCTTGGTGCTGACAATAAGCACTCAGCTGGATACTTGAATTATCAAGCTTTTTAACATCATTGCTAAGTTGAGATTGAAGGAAAACTTCGGCATCCTTGCCTGTTACTTTTAGTAATGCACGATTATCTAGACGAACAAACATTGCTTTATAAATGGTGTAATTAACCCTATTTTAATCAATTTTATCGCTGACATAAAAAAACCCCAGAACAAAGCCTGGGGTTTTCGATCTATTAACTTACTGCTAAGTTAACTATTTTAATCTAAACGAGTTTAGAAAGTAACAGCGGCCTTAAGTGTAAGTGAATCATCTTTCGAGCTATAGGTAGCTGTCAACGTAGCACCTGAAGTTAAGTCACGTGACAACGCAGCTGTTGTATAAGCAACGACAGCATCTGTTGAGTAGTTTGTAGCATTTGACGAAACTGAAGCTCTAGAAGCGTTATGTGTTAGAGTCAAAGTGTTGCCTGCTAGACCAAATGCAGCAGTAACGTCGTTTTCGCTATCTAGCGTCAAGTCTACACCGCTAACAGTAGTAGCGACAGACCAAGTAGTGGCAGCAGCGTCGTTAGTAACGCTCACGTCCATACCAGCGATGCTAACAGCACCTGTAGTCTTGTCTGCATCCACAGCGTGAGTGATTGTAACGCCAGCCCAAGTACCGCTTAGAGTTACTTCACCTTCGTCGTCCAAAGCGATAGTCATATCACCAACTGGAGCGTCCAGGCTAACAGTAACGCTAGTATCGGTAGGCTCTTCTGACGATAGATAGTCACCGTCACCATCATCAAGGTTTGTTTCAGCAACGTCAAACATGTCAGCAGCAATAGTCACAGGACCGATTGTAGTAGCTAAGTCAACTGATTCAGTAGCAAAACCTGTTCCGTGCAAGTCATATACTGCTGTCAAAGTCGAAGAACCACCTGTACCGACGATCGTCAGATCTGCGTCATAGGTAGTCGCAGAAGCAGCTGAACCGTTGTCGTCATAAGACACCGATGCAGAACCGCTAAGAGCAACGCCTGCAACAGCTGCCGTAGAAGCCATCGTCGATGCTGCAAAAAGTGCGATTAGTTTTTTCATTTTATTCTCCTTTAAAGAATAGTTAAATTGTCAAGGTATTCCCCGACACCCTTTGCTACTCTCGCGAAATGTACATGTAGAATAACAATGAAATAATTATGGTGCATTTTGTTGCTAGATTAAACTTTTTTTGAAAAAATATGACAAATAGTTGTATTTTTTCAACAAAAGCACA
>CAJWTP010000071.1 GCA_913047325.1 uncultured Gammaproteobacteria bacterium | reverse complement strand
GAAACCTGCGGCAAAAAAAACAACAGCTAAAGATAGCGAAGAAGCAAAATAATAGGAGACGAGCCATGGCAATAACAGCCGCTTTAGTTAAAGAATTAAGAGAAAGGACAGGCGCAGGCATGATGGACTGCAAAAAAGCCTTGATTGAAACAAACGCCGACCTTGAGGCAGCAATCGATTTGATGCGTGCCTCCGGAGCAGCAAAAGCTGCAAAAAAAGCCGGCCGTGTAGCTTCGGAAGGGCTGGTTAATGTTGTAGTTAGTGACGATAATAAGTCTGCAGCGATTCTTGAAGTTAACTCTGAAACAGACTTTGTCGCAAAGGGCACAGCCTTTATAGAGTTTGTAAATACGCTGGCTAAATTAGCACTGAAAAATATGCCCGCTACCGTAGAAGAGTTTTTAGCTCAAACTCTCGATACTGGCGAAACAGTCGACCAGGCAAGAGAAAACATTATCGCCAAAATTGGTGAAAACATTGCTGTTAGACGCGTTGAAGTAATTCAGGCTGAAAATGGCGCCATTGGCGCCTATAAGCACGGTGGCCGCATTGCTGTTTTGACTCAGCTAGCTAAAGACGATGTGGCTTTAGCCAAAGATATTGCGATGCACGTTGCAGCCTCAAAACCTGAGTGTGTTAGCGAAGACCTGCTGTCAGAAGAGCTGATAGAAAGAGAAAGAGCTATTTTTATTGAGCAAGCAAAGGAAAGCGGCAAGCCAGATAACATTATTGAAAAAATGATTGTCGGCAGGATGAAAAAATTTGTTAATGAGGTTACGCTTTATGGTCAACCGTTCATCAAGAACCCTGACACTACCGTGGGCAAACTGGTTGAGTCAAATACCAACAAAGTTATCTCTTTTGTACGCTTTGAAGTTGGCGAAGGAATCGAGAAAAAAGAAGACAGCTTTGTTGAGGAAGTTATAGCCCAAGCTCAAGGCTAACAATATAAGGCTCATTCATCGAAAAAGGCGCTTTTTGCGCCTTTTTTATTTGTTTGCCCTTAATGTTATAAGTCTTTTTTGTCACTTATAATCAACTTCATAATAGCTGGCATTAAATAAAAGTCAGCCAAAAGTGCAACAATTATTGCGCTCGCGGTTAGAACTCCAAAATCAAACATGTTGTTCATTCTGGAAAAAGTTAAAACCAAAAAACCAAGTGCGAGCACCATCGATGTAAGGGTAATTGCTCTGCCCGTTCCCATTAGTGTCAGCCTTACCGCCTTGTCTACATCATTGTATTGTATTTCATAACGCCTAAAGTTGTGCATAAAGTGCACAGTGTCGTCGACAGCTAGGCCTAGCGCTATGGCGCCAATTAGCAATGTAAACATATCCAAAGGCATTTTAAAGATCACCATAATCATCGAAATAAAAATGATGGGCAGAACGTTTGGAATCATACTAATCAAGCCAATTTTTATATTGCCAATCATAAGCACCATCAACACTGTAATCATAGAAAACGCGAGCAGATAGCTAAGCCCACTGCTGTAAATAGCCTGCTCAAAAGTAACTGTCATCAAAGTCCCAATGCCAGTAAAAGTCACTTTCGCCAGCCCCTCAAACTCTTGATCAAAGTATGACTGGGCCCTGTCAAGGAATTGATTTCCCTCTAAAGAGTCTGTAAATGGTGTTCTAAGTGTTATGCGGGCTTTTGTGTAGTTGGCATCAACTAGACTTTCTAAATCGTTGTTTCCGCTGCTTTCAAAAAGCAAAAACTCTTGGGCAATTAAATCTGCGCTATCAGGTATTGAGTAGTATTCCTGGCGATTTTCGTTAAGGGCTTGATTGGTCTCCTTGATAATATCAACAAAACTAACTACCTTTCCAATGCCCATGTTTCCAGTTGTAATGTTGTTGATATTAGACGACACTCTTTCGATCGCATATAAAACCTCAGGATTGTATAACCCGTTTATGAGTCCAGTATCAATAATAGCTTCAAGCGTGAGAGAGCCTTGAAATTTCTCATCAACTTTTTCTGTAGCAACACGTGCAAAATTATCCTCTGGCAGCCACTGTAAAGGAAAATGTGAAAACTTAAGTTGTGCTGCAAAAAAGACAGCGCAAGCAATTAGGACTGTGCTTATTATGACAACAAGCTTAGCTCGAGTAGTGGCAAAATTCCCTATACCCATGAGAAACCTGTCCATTCGTGTATACCCCTCTTTATCAGCAACAGACTCTCGATGCCTAAAACTAATTAAGGAGATTAGTGCGGGCAATAAGACAAGCGTAAATAAAAGACCCACCAATACTCCAGCGCTGGCATAAAGCCCAAGGTCCGCAACCGGGGCAACCTCAGAGAATGAAAAAGACCACAATCCCGCCGCAGTAGTTAAAGAGGTCATCACAATGGCAAGGCCTGAGTGTCCCATTGCATAGCGCAAAGATTTTCTTTTATCACGAGTTGCAACAAGATCTTTATAAAAAACTGCCAACAAATGAATGCTCGCGCTGGTTACCACTGCCAATAAAAAAGTTGGCAAAATTTGGGTTGCCATTGTAAATGGAGCGGAAAAAGCAGCCATCAAAGAAACTGTACTAATCAATGTCAACGCCACACAAGCCAAAGGCAATATAACTCCTGATATCCTTCTAAATAGAGAAAATAAAACAATCAAAATAACACCAACCATAAGGCTAATAAAAACAACCGCATCAGCTCGTAAAGCTTGCTTAAAAATTCCTGCTATTGCGGCCGAACCAGTAAGATAAGTCTCAAAGTTGACGTTTTCAAAACGAGACATTATTTGCCTTATTTTTGAAATTATTTCGTCATTTTCTGCGTCACTTAAATATGCTTCTGAACTGACTTGGGAGAAAGAGTCAAACTCTAGATCATCACTGAACTCTAGATCATCACTGAACTCTAGATCATCACTGAACTCAGGATAGTTGTTTTTTTCGCCCAAACTTTCGCTAGAAAAAGTTTTTGTATTTACAGTAAGAATTGTCATTGTTTGATCCTCGCTGTAAAAAAGATTTTCAAAAATTCTGCTGCTAAGAATCTTGCTTTTTAGCTCTTCTGCTTCAGCTTGATTGTTTGGCACAGCCTCAATTAACGGCTCTACAATCAGCTCTCCTTCCACGCCATAGGTGTTTCGAGCATTGATTAGAGAGTCTACTCCTTCAATATGCGGAAGCTCGTCTTCCAAGGCCTTATGAAAGCTGTCGAGTTTTTGTAGAAAATTAAGATCAAATATGTTTTCAGTTTTAACCGCCACCATTAATTTTTCATCCCGACCAAACTGATTTCTAAACACGTCGTAGTCTATTCTCATTGGGTCGGTTTTATGCAAAAACCCTTCGGTTGAAGTGTCCATTTTTAGGGACGGCAGCTGTGTGGCTAGAGCGCCAACAAGAAGCAAGACTGCAAAAATAACTTTTTTAGAGTTATTAAATACAAGGTCGGAAAACGACTCAAACCCTCTTTCTGTTTTAAATCTCCAGTTCATCCTGTTTTTTGATTAAGTTGTTCTTTGTGAGTTCCGAGCCTTTAGAGGGCTGTAGACAAAAAACAATTATACTTAGGTCTTTACTCAGATTAGTGCCTATGTTGGATCTCCAAAGGCTTGCTCTACTTGCCTAGTAAATAGGAAAATTTAAGAGGAATATAAAAAAGGAATATAAAAAATACTTTAAGGAATATAATTCGTTATATTTCAGGTTTAGGAGTGTCTCATGAAGCGCGGAAGGTCTAAGCAAAAACGAGTTGTGCCAGTCGTCCAGCAGGCTCCCTATCGGCAACTGAAAAACCCTTATCAACCTATGCTGGTGTTTTCAGACGACGAGATAGAGTCTATCCATCGGTCCTCATTAAAGGTTTTATGCGAAACCGGAATGGACATCCAGTCTTCTCGAGCAGTTGAGATTCTTAAGAGAGAAGGCGCCATGGTCGATAGCAACGGCGTGCGGGTTCGCTTTGATCCTGACTTTATAATGGAGAAAATTTCAACGACGCCGAATGAGTTTACGCTACATGGCAGACATAAAGACAGAGATGTCCATATTGGTGGCCGCTCCGTTGCTTATTGTATGGTTTCAAGCGCCCCCAATGTTTCTGATTTAGACAGGGGTCGAGTGCCTGGCAATTTTGAAGATTATTGCAATCTAATACGCCTAGGTGAAGCTCTCAATACTGTCCATGTGCAGTGTGGCTACCCAGTTGAGCCTTGCGATCTTGATGTAAGCATCAGACATTTGCAAGCTGTGTCGGCAAGTGCGCGTCTTTGTACGAAACCTTTGTATGGCTACTCCATAGGCAGTGAACGAATGCTTGATGCAATTGAGATTATTCGCATTGGCCGCGGAATTGATGAAGCAACCCTACTTCAAGAGCCCTCAATTACCACTGTTGTTAATGCCAATTCGCCGCTTGTTTACGACGAGGCTCTTTTAGAGGGCGCAATCGAAATGGCTGAGCGAAACCAGCCGGTTATCTACACACCTTTTACTTTAGCTGGCGCGATGGCTCCAATCACTGTCGCTGGCGCGCTGGTCCAACAAAACGCTGAAGCGCTTGCTGGGCTTGCCTTTCATCAGTGCATCAAGCCTGGAGCGCCCGCTATTTATGGCAGCTTTACTTCCAACGTTGACATGAGGTCTGGTTCCCCTGCATTTGGAACGCCAGAGTATACACAGGCCACCATTGCTAGTGGCCAGCTTGCAAGAAAATACAAGATACCCTTAAGAGCCTCTAACGCCAACGCATCAAACGCCCCTGACAGTCAGTCAGTATACGAGTCTCAAATGTCTTTATGGGCTTGTTTATTAGGACATGTAAATTTAGTCAAGCATGGGCATGGCTGGATTGAGGGAGGTTTGTGCGCCTCTTATGAAAAAATTATCCTAGATGCTGAAATGATTCAAATGATGCAAGCGTTTCTAGAACCAGCAAAAGTTGATGATGACACGCTAGGGGTTAGCGCAATTGCGGAGGTCGGCCCAGC
>CAJWTP010000070.1 GCA_913047325.1 uncultured Gammaproteobacteria bacterium | reverse complement strand
GCTTTGGCATTTTTTATTTTATTGACAAAGGGCTTTAAGCTGTCTTCATCAATCAACCTACCAGCGGAGTGTTCATCAACAAATCTGTATTTCGCAACACCATCAGTTACATCAGCATAGGCTAGAGTGGTTGGTCGATTGGTTTTAATTACAAAATCTTCCTGAGCTTTAGAGTCTCTTAGGCAATTCTCTATCAAGTGCCCAAAAGTGTCATTAGAGACGGCGCCACAATAATAAGCATCGGCTCCCAACCTACCTAGAGCAATAGCACTGTTCAGTATACTTCCACCGACATGCGGAGTATATTGTACTTCTCCGTTCTCTGTTGCAAAGGAGACCATATCAATTAACGATTCACCGGCACAAATTATCATAAAGGGGTTTTTTTAAGTTAAGGATTGATTGTTTATGCGTATAGAATAGTCAAAAAGCCAATCTACACTTAATGTACCTAATAAAATTACTGCAGACAATGCAATAATTGGAAAACTAATATCTAAATTGAAGACAATAATAACATCATTTCATCCACGCTTGTACTGACAAAGACCTCCTGCGTTGAGCATACTTGCATGAGTTTTCTTGCGCGCTCTTCGGTCATATGACTGGTAATTGAGTGTTCAAATTTTTCAACTAACAGCGGAATACCTTCTTCACGGCGGCGGCGATGGCCCACCGGATAATCCACACTTTCTAGGTGTGTTGAAGTGCCGTCTTTAAAGAACACTTGGATTGCATTGCCAATTGAACGTTTATCAGCCTCAAGATACTCTTTGCTATAGCGGGTGTTTTCACTCACTTGCATTTTTGCACGAATCTCATCGACAATTGGCAAATTAGCAATATCATCCTCATAATCTTCAGCAACCAAGGCACCCTTAATAAGGCCAATCGCCACCATGTATTGAATGCAGTGATCGCGATCCGCTGGATTATTTAATTTACCTGTTTTGTTGATGATTCTATTGCCAGACTCCTGTGTTTCAATGACAATCTTTTCAATTGTATCAAGCTTGTCTTTGACAAGCGGGTGAAGGTTGATCGCAGCCTCAACCGCAGTTTGGGCGTGAAACTCCGCTGGATAACTAATCTTAAATAAGATGTTTTCCATCACATAAGTGCCGTATTCTTGCTTGAATGACAATTCATTACCTTTAAACAACACGTCTTGAAAACCCCAGACAGGCGCAGTGACTGCACTTGGGTAACCCATCTCGCCGCGTTTTGCCATCAATGCTAAAAACAAGCCGCGAGCTGTGGCATCGCCTGCCGCCCATGACTTGCGCGATCCGGTATTAGGTGCATGACGATAAGTGCGTAGCGATGAGCCATCAAGCCAAGCATGTGAAACAGCATTTAACATTTGCTCACGATCACATCCTAAAAGCTGCGCAGAGACTGCTGTTGATGCAATACGGACCAACATCACGTGATCAAGACCAACACGGTTAAAACTGTTCTCAAGTGCTATCACACCTTGGATTTCGTGTGCTTTGATCATTGCCTCAAGCACATCTTGCATACTAAGTCCTGATTTTCCTTGGGCAATATTATTACGTGAAAGGTAATCGGCTGTTGCTAAGATTGCTCCCAAATTGTCCGAAGGGTGGCCCCACTCAGCCGCCAACCAAGTATCGTTGTAATCTAGCCAGCGAATCATGGCGCCAATGTTCCATGCGGATCGTACTGGATCTAATTCATAATTTGTACCAGGTACACGCGCGCCATTATCGAGAGTTGCTCCAGGCACAATTGGTCCCATCATTTTTGTACACGCTGGGTATTGTAGCGCATACAGACCACAACCAATGGTGTCCATAAAGCAGTACCTTGCTGTTTCCATGGCTTCTTCGGAAGCACTAACATCTTGATTTAATACGTAATCAACAATGTTTTCTATGACGCTATCGAATTTACTAGAACGACTCGCGTCCATAATTTGTGCTGTACTCATTTTTATTAATCCTTATCTATTTTCAATGGGAACAAATTCCAGGTGCTCAGGCCCGGTGTAATTTGCGTTTGGTCGAATAATTTTTCCATCTTCGCGCTGCTCAATGACATGCGCACCCCAACCCGTTACTCGAGCGATAACAAAAAGCGGGGTAAACATAGCCGTCGGCACGCCCATTTGATTGTAAGAAACCGCTGAGAACCAATCAAGGTTAGGAAACAAATTTTTAACCTCTTTCATAACTACCTCTAAGCGCTCAGCCACCTCATACATAGTGTGCTCACCAGACTCATCACAAAGATCTTTGGCCACCTGCTTAATTTTGTCGTTGCGTGGATCACTAATGGTATAAACCGGATGACCAAAGCCAATAACAATTTCCTTATTGGCAACACGTTTGCGAATATCAGTTTCAGCTTCGTCAGCGCTTTCATAGCGTTGCTGAATAATAAATGCCACCTCATTAGCGCCACCATGTTTAGGCCCACGTAAGGCGCCGATGCCGCCCGTAATCGCCGAATACAGATCAGAATCTGTACCTGCAATAACGCGAGAGGTAAAGGTAGAGGCATTAAATTCATGCTCTGCATATAAAATAAGAGAAACATGCATTGCCTTAACCCAAGATGCTGGCGCCTTTTTTCCATGGAGCAAAGTGAGAAAATGGGCGCCGATTGAATCATCATCTGTCGTCAATTCAATACGTTTGTCATTGTGTGAGTAGTGATACCAATATGCCAGCATCGAGCCAAAACTTGCCAATAAGCGATCAATAAGGTCTCGTGTTTTTTCTCTATCGCTAATGTCTATCTCAGGTTCTAGTGCACCCATGACTGAGCAACCTGTTCTCAGCACATCCATTGGGTGTGCGGTTTTTGGCATTTGCTCCAAGGTTGTTTTAAGCACTTCAGGCAAATCGCGTAAAGCAATCAGCTTATTTTTGTATTGCTGTAATTCCTTGCTATTGGGTAATTTGCCATGCACCAATAAAAAGGCCACTTCTTCAAATTCACAGCTGTTGGCTAAATCGAGAATATCGTAGCCTCGATAATGTAGGTCGTTGCCCGTTTTACCAACAGTGCATACGGCTGTATTGCCTGCAACTACGCCTGACAAAGCGACCGATTTTTTTGGTTTAAATGATGTTGACATCATCCTCTCCCTTGGTTAATAATTGATCTAATTGTTGCTCGTACTCGTGGTACCCTAGGTACTGGTACAGCTCCTCACGAGTTTGCATTGTTTCTAAAACACTCTGCTGAGATCCGTTACTCATAATTTGTTGATAAACGTTAAGTGCTGCTTGATTGGCGGCTCTAAAAGCAGAAAGCGGGTAAAGTGCAATCTTAATGCCAGCACTGATTAATTCATCTGTCGTTAACAATGGTGTCTTCCCAAATTCGGTAATGTTAGCTAGTACAGGCACCGCTATCGACTTGGTAATTTTTTTATAGACCGCTAGTTCACTAACTGCCTCAGGAAAAACCATGTCTGCGCCGGCCTCAACACAGGCGCCCATAATATCAATAGCAGCTTCAAGGCCATGATGAGCAAGCGAGTCCGTTCTTGCCATGATGACAAAATCATCATTGATTCGTGCATCTACCGCTGACTTAATTCTATCCAACATTTCAGCTTTAGGCACTAACACCTTATTAGGGCGATGCCCACAGCGCTTTTGCTGCACTTGATCTTCAATATGTATGGCTGCTGCACCAGCTTTTTCCAGTGTGTTAATTGCGCGAGCAATATTTAACGAGCCGCCCCAGCCGGTATCGATATCAACAAGAACTGGTAAATTAGTACGAGAGCATATGCGCTCAACATCGATAGCAACATCATTTAAAGTAGAAATCCCTAAATCTGGAACGCCAAGTGAACCGGCAGCCACACCACCGCCAGAAACATACAAAGCTTTAGCGCCAGATTTTTCTGCCAATAATGCATGATAAGCTGTTGTTGCGCCTAAGCACTGCAACAATTCATTTTCTTTAACAGCCTCTCTAAATTGCTTGCCTTGACTCATCATAACCCCTCCAATTCATTTTTTGACACCAAACTATAATAACTAGTATGTTTAGAGGTCGTAGCATTCATGAACATCTCCCTTTCGCTAGCCAGTACAAGTATTGATTATTACGACCATGGACACAATCAAAGTAAAGGGATTGAAGCTTTTCAGTAATGGGACCACGAGTACCACTACCTATTTTTCGACCATCCAACTCCCTGACAGGTGTGACCTCTGCTGCAGTGCCAGTAAAAAAGTCTCGTCTGCATTATAGATATTATCACAAGTAATATTTTTTTTCATAACAGAATTATATTTCAACTTGAACTAAAGTCCAAATTTCGTTTGATGTGTGAGGGAGGGAATGCAAATTCATAGGCTCAATGGCAACAATCTGTTAGAAAATGTTTGCTTAAGGACTACACTAGATTCAATACTTCCTATACAACTCAAACTGCCAAGTGATTTTTTAACAAATCTCTCATAATTCAATAAGTCTGGAGCAATAATTTTTAGCAAATAATCATGCTTACCAGTAATAACACAGCATTCGGTTACCTGTTCTAGGCTGTTAACTGCCTTTTCAAAGTCGTCTGCATTGGCAATAGTATTTTTCCTCAAGGTTATAAATACATAAATTATGGCATTAAGGCCGACACTTGATGGGTCTAATTGGGCGCAGTAATTATTGATAACTCCTGCTTCTTCTAGCTTTTTAACTCGCCTTAGGCAAGGTGTATCAGACATATTAAGTTGACTAGATAATTCTGAGATAGGAATTCTCCCATTTTTTTGAAGTATTGACAAAATCTGTAAATCTTTGGAGTCCATTTTAGTTCTCATAGTGAATTAAAAAAATATTAGTGAATAATATCAATATTATATGTAATTTTAGGTAAATACACTAAAAAATATTTAAATATCTCAATATTATGTTGAAATTCATTACACAATCCTAGTTAACATATTTAACAATAAAAACTACTTATTAATTCATATCATGCACACAATTATTGAACCGTTCAGAATTAAGATGACAGAACCGATCAACATTATTTCAAAGGATGAGCGTATAAAAAAACTCA
>CAJWTP010000069.1 GCA_913047325.1 uncultured Gammaproteobacteria bacterium | reverse complement strand
AATTCTCATTAAGAAATTTCTAAGGCGATTTTATCCTTTTTAACGCTAACTTTTACAGTACCGCCTTCACTTAATTTTCCAAAAAGAAGCTCATCTGCAAGAGGTTTTCTTATCTCTCTTTCTACTAGGCGTTCCATTGGACGGGCGCCCATCTTGTTATCATAACCTTTTTTTGCGAACCATTTTCTGGCTGAATCAGAAACAATTAATGAAACATTCTTTTCTTCAAGCGCATTCTCAAGTTCAAACAAGAACTTATTGACTACGTAGATTACAACTTCTTCACTCAGGGTATTGAAGTAAATAATCTCTGAGAGTCGATTTCTAAATTCTGGGGTAAAAGTTTTTTTAAGTTCACCTTCGTAATCTAGTGAATGATCTTGTTCATTAAATCCAATAGAAGCACGCTGAACGCTATGTGCTCCAACATTAGAAGTCATTACAAGAATGATATTCTTAAAATCAACCTCACGACCATTTGCATCTGTCAACAGGCCGTGATCCATAACTTGCAATAGTAGGTTGAATACATCAGGATGCGCTTTTTCAATTTCATCCAAAAGCAAAACAGCATATGGATTACTGTTAACTGCTTCTGTCAATAATCCTCCTTCGTCATAACCCACATACCCTGGTGGTGAACCGATAAGTTTGGAAATTGAATGACGTTCCATATATTCTGACATATCAAAGCGTAGCAACTTGACCCCCATAATACGAGAGAGCTGCTTGCATATTTCTGTCTTTCCAACACCGGTAGGACCAGCAAACAAGAAAGAACCCATTGGCTTCTCAACTGGTGCCAAACCTGAACGAGACAATTTTATCGCAGTAGAAAGCGTCTCAACAGCTCTGTCTTGGCCAAAAACCCCCAACTTAAGTTCATCATCAAGTGTTTTGAGTTGTGACTTATCGTCACTACTTACTTGACGCGAAGGTATTCGGGCAAGTTTGGCAACAATATTCTCTATATCAGCAACTCCAATATTGATTTTACGTTTCGATTTTGGCAGAATTTGTTGCAGTGCGCCAACCTCATCAATAACATCAATCGCCTTATCTGGTAAACGTCTGTCGCCAATATGGCGATGTGTTAATTCCACCGCTGTAGTTAGAGCGGCGGCAGAATACTTTACATTGTGGTAATCTTGATAATATTTCTTTAATCCATGAAGAATCTTTATTGTGTCTGTAACGGAAGGCTCTTCAATGTCAATTTTTTGAAAACGTCGCGCTAATGCATGGTCTTTTTCAAAGATCTTTCTATAATCTTCATAGGTCGTTGAGCCAATACACTTGAGAGTTCCATCGGCCAATGCAGGTTTTAGCAGATTCGATGCATCTAAAGAACCACCTGAAACACTCCCCGCACCGATAAGTGTGTGAATTTCATCTATAAAGAGTATCGAGTCTTTCTGTTTATTTAGATCGGATAACACCGACTTTAAGCGCTTCTCAAAATCGCCACGGTACTTGGTACCTGCAATCAATACACCAACATCTAAAGAATAGATTGTGGTTTTCTTGAGCACTTCTGGCACTTTGTTATCGACAATTCTTTTTGCTAAACCTTGCGCAATAGCAGTTTTACCAACGCCAGCCTGACCAACAAGTAATGGATTGTTTTTATTTCTTCTAGATAAAACCTGTACAGTTCTTAGGACTTCTTCTTCTCTACCAAGCAATGGGTCAATTTTTCCAAGGCGCGCTTTTTCGCACAGATTAGTCGTATAAGACTCTAAAGAGGAAGGTTTCTTTTGTTTTTCAGTACCGACTTTTTTTGTTTTCTCTGTAGGAACATCAACTACCTGAGAAGAGATACTTTCCATGACATCTAATCTCGAGATGTTGTTAAGTTTCAGCATATAGACAGCGTGCGACTCTTTTTCTGAAAAAATACTAACAAAAACATTCATTGCATTAACTGAATTTTTCTGTGCCGATTGCGCCTGATAAACACTGCGTTGAAGAACTCTTTGAAAGCCAACCGTCGGTACAATATCTATTTCTGCATCTTCTGAAATTATCGGAGTATGGGTATCTATATATTGCTCAAGTTCTACACGTAACTCATCAATAATTACACGCTTAGCGCGCAGGAAACTAACTACATCATCCATATTGAGCAAGGCAATAAGCAAGTGTTCAACAGTAACAAACTCTAAGCGACGATTTCTCGCTTCTGTCATTACTAAATTTATTTCTTGTTGGAGCCCTTGTTCAATCATAATTAATTACTGCTATTAGTTAATCCCTAGTTTAGATTTTATCATTATAAAAAGTCTAATTTAACTTAGTCTTATTAGACTTTCAAAATCTTCACGATTATGATACCCGCCGCAAAGTTGCCTATATCCAGTCAATGCTGAGCGTCCATGAAGAAGTCTCCAGTTATCAAAAGTGAGTATATTGCCTGGCTCAAGTAAAAATTCAAAATGTCGTTCTTTATCATGAGCTAAGCGGTGGAATATTCCATATGCCTCGTAAAAACTCTCCATCTCATCATGCTCTAGTCTAAACGGAGCACGGTCATGGTTATTAAAACTGACCTGAATAATTTCACCATCATTATTTACCCGAAAGACAGGTCGGTGAGTTTCTAAATAAGCATCAGGCCTTATATAACGGCCAGGAACTTGGACCTTACATAAAATATTAAATGCTTGAGGAAATTCTCTTCTCATTAATTCAGCTATTGCCATCCCATCAACCAGTTGATTTTCACCACCTCGCGAATCCTTTTGCAGACAATGCAAGGTTTGCAGACCAGGCGCATCATGCACATAGGTTGAATCCGTGTGCAGTTCAATTTCCTCTGAAGTATAGGCTGTATCGTCGGGATTTATTTTTTTATTGTCCCAAACAGAAAACTCACCAAAGATAGAATTTCTCAAATAGGAAATTCTCTCCATTAATTTTTTAGTTGCCTCTGCGGTTGCGGGAGAACTACGCACTAAAATAAAGCCGGCTCTTTTAACATGCTCAAGCCATAAACTAATTCCATTCTCATCATCCATGAGTTGCTCATACTGCATTTCTGGAAAAAGATTTATCTTATCTGCACTATTCCATAGTTCAGCAGAGTCTATAGTGCTTAACTGAGGTAATGCAGGTTTAGACATACGCTCTAACAATGAAGTTGAAAGAAGGCTTGAACTATCATCTTGCCACTTAATATAAACATTTTCCATTCCATCATCCAGCCAGACCTTGCTAACAGTATTGTCGAGCGGAGCAGAAAATGAGTCAATTTGGCGCTGCAAGGTATCTGGATGAAGGTCTACACCACTCTCGCTATGGTCTCGCAACCAAAACCAAGGAAAACAACTTTTGTCACTATCATCCCAAAATACTTCTAAGCCTTTTTCAGATGGCTTTATTGATTGTATATTCATGCATAACTCCTCTATATTTCTTTTTTAATAAAATTTTATCACTAGATAAATAATTATTGCTAATAATAAATTCCAATCTTATTGAAAAAAAATAATTGAATTTATTGAACTGACTTTTAAAAGTTTAATTCACGCAACACACACATCAAAGGTTGTTCATTATTTCTTGAGTATTCAATCACTTGGCTGACTTTTGATTGCGCTATATCATATGGATAGGTGCCACATACTGCTTCACCTTCGGTATGAATTTTTAACATGATAGTTTCTGCAGCGAGAGCGTCTTTATTAAAAAAACGCTTTAATACTTCAACAACAAACTCCATTGTGGTGTAATCGTCATTTAGCAAAATTGCCTCGAAGTTTTTTGGTTTTTTTAAATTTATCCTGGATTTTTTAGTTGTCACCTGAGTCATCACTTTAACCCATAGATTTTCGACTTAACAAAATAATTGCCAATAAAATAATTATTACAGTTGGGAGTAAAGCGCTCATTAGTGGACTAAAGTTAAAACTAAGCGACAAGGCACTACCTATTCTTGAAATCAATTCAAAAGAAAGTCCCAATACTATGCCTAGAAATATTTTCCTTCCAAGAGAGACATCCCTGTTAGAGCCAAAAATGAAAAGCATCGCCAGCAGAATCATTGCAATGAGAGTGACAGGTTTGAATATTCGTTTGTACAATTCGACTTCAAAATTACTAGAGGTTTGCTTGTTTTTTGATAAAAACTGAATTTTCTTATAAATATTCCATGTAGTTAATTCTTTGGGCTCTTTTTTTAAACTGTCTATTAAATCCTGATCAAATGAAACTGTCTTGTTATAGTTATTTCGCTTCTTTGAAGTAATTTCTGCAGAACTGTTTATCTCGTCAATAGAAACTATATTGGCATTTTCCATCGCCAGTGAAGTGCCATCAAAATTAGCGCTCTCAGATGTGATAATCGTATCAATTTTATTTGAAGGACTAACCTGATAAATAGTAACATCGGCAAAAAAACTGCCATCAATATTATTTTTTACATTGATGTAATTGCCGCCATCTCTTATCCAAAACCCTTCTTGACTTTGTGAAGCAATGCTTTGACCTAAGGCTTTAGCTCTTCCCTTTTCAGCCTCTTCACTTGCTAATGGAGCAAATACTTCTCCAAGCGCTATAATTACAAAAACAAAAAAGAGTGCTGCCTTAATTGTTAAAACTGATAGTTTGAAAATTGAGTTGCCCGAAACCCTCAAAACAACAAGCTGATTAGTCGTTGCCAAATAACCCATACCAAGAACACAACCTAAAAGTATCACTGGCGAGGCTTGTTTATACGCCACCTCAGGCATTTGCAAAAGTATATATTTAATTGCCTCAAGGACTGTATAGTCAGCTTTTCCTATACTATTCAGTTCTTCAAGAAAATTGAAAAAACTATAGATACTTAGCCATACCAAAAGAACTGCCAAGGTATAGTTTAGAAGTGTTTTAGTAATGTAACGGTCTCTGATTTTCATTAAAATACTAACTCTTTACAACGATATATATCAATAGTGGTATTTATGCCAAACATACACAGTGACAAAATCTTAATTCTTGACTTTGGTTCTCAATACACTCAACTCATTGCTAGACGAATTCGAGAAATTGGTGTTTACTGTGAATTGCTACCATA
>CAJWTP010000068.1 GCA_913047325.1 uncultured Gammaproteobacteria bacterium | reverse complement strand
CCAAAGAAATCCTTTCTGCACACAAAATACCTCTAGTTATCGATGCATGTAGGTTTGCTGAGAATTCATATTTTATTTCCGAGCGGGAAGAGAGCTACAAAGGAAAGCCTCTAATTGAAATCGCACAAGAAATTTTCTCCTATGCTGACGCAGCGACAATGAGCCTGAAAAAGGATGGACTGGCTAACATTGGTGGGTTTTTTGTTTGTAATAATAATGATTGGGCAGAGGACTTTAAGAATATGCTTATCCTTAGAGAAGGTTTCCCTACTTATGGAGGATTAGCTGGTAGAGACCTTGAGGCTATCTCAGTAGGCCTTATGGAGGCATTAGATTTTGATTATCAGAACTACAGAAATGCAACAATGAGATACCTAAATAAGAAACTGGATGAATCTGGCATTCCTGTTATTAAACCTAATGGAGGACACGCTGTTTTTCTAGATGCAAAAAAATTCATGGAACATATTCCTTCCCTAGAGTATCCTGGAATTTCATTGATAAATGCACTCTACATTGAGGGAGCCATTAGGGCAGTAGAGATTGGAAGTGTAATGTTTGGTTCTTTCGATAAAGATGGCAATGAAATGGCTAGTGACTTGGAATTAGTTAGGTTGGCATTTCCTAGGAGAGTTTATACCCAAAGCCATTTCGATTATTTGGCTGAGGTGATTATTGAAGTTTGGAAAAAAAGAGAACAATATAAAGGCTTAAAAATAACAAAGCAAGCCAAAGTGTTGCGACACTTTTCTTGTCATTTCGAGTCTAAATAGTTTTTTCATACTATGATTGTATATCAACTTGAAACAAAGTCCAAATTCCGTTTGATGTGTGAGGGAGGGTAAATTAATACTTAGCCGAGTGAAAGTAGGCTCCCCCCTATGCCTTCAAATTGTGAATAAATATGCGAAGTAGGCATCCGATTGCATTTCAAATCTAAACTAAATTGTTAATCATAAAAACTAACGATTTATCGGCAACTGGGTGATATGCTTTACTTCAGTGATACCTACATGACTCTTCGCTTCTAAGATATGCGGTAACTGTAATAAGTAATTACGCAAAAAACGCTCATAGCTTTGCGTGCCGTTCTCCCATCGATTTGGGTTGGTGTCTTTTGCTGGCGCGATGATAACAGCGGTCTTCTTCATATTCTTTTCCATAAATTTTTCGCCGCCTGAACAATGCTGTCGTGACTAGGCATGGTGGTGGCATATGCTGGGCCAGTGGCAATAAAGCTATCGTCTGCTGCCAGTCGTGCAACGGGTAAAGTAGATTTTTCATGCAACATTGTCACGACCCCTTCTGATTGACTACCAGTGGCGCGGCACTCATCAACTACTAGAACTGTTTGAGCGCCATAGACGGCATTTAGAATAGCTTGTTTAGGCATTGGAGCGATCCAGCGCATATCAATGATGCGAGTTTCTATACTCTGATTTGAAAGTGTTTTTGCTGCCTGCTGAGAGAGGTAATGTCCATTTCCAAAAGTTATAATTGCGAGTGGCCCGTCACCCGTGACGCCAACTTCTCCCAATGGGATTTTACGGTTCGGTTCCGGGTAGACGCTCATCCAGCCAGAGTCTTCTTCAGCGTGCAGATCGCGCATTGAATAAAGTGCGATCGGTTCGACGAAAACCACGACGCGTTGCTCCTCTCTTGCAAGGCGAACACATTCACGCAGCATCATCACAGCGTCTTCACCATTGGACGGACAGGCAATAATGAGACCTGGGATATCTCTCAAAACGGCTAGTGAATTGTCGTTGTGAAAATGTCCACCAAAACCCTTTTGATAGCCCAGTCCAGCAATACGCAGCACCATCGGGTTAGTGAATTGTCCATTAGAAAAGAAGGGTAAGGTTGCAGCTTCGCCGCGCAGCTGGTCTTCGGCGTTGTGCAAATAGGCCAGAAATTGGATTTCGGGCATGGGTATAAATCCGTTATGGGCCAAGCCGATCGCCAATCCGAGGATTGATTGTTCATCGAGCAGTGTATCGATTATCCGATTATGGCCGAAACGTTTACTGAGTTTTTGTGTAACGCCATAAACACCGCCTTTGAGGCTGATATCCTCTCCCATCATAATAATTTCTGGATGTTCTAACATTAGATCCGTCAGGCCCCAATTAATCAATTTTGACATTATGTTAGGACTCTTTAACTGCTTTAGGTCGGCCCCGAATGCAATCGAACGGGTCTTGCTTGAGGGTTTATTGCTTTGTGTGCTAGAACGCTTTGGTGGAATGATTGACGCCATTACATCTGCGGTTGTCCGTAAACGGGGTTGTTTGATGACCTCTTCTGCTACGCGCTTACATTGCGCTTCGGTCTCTTTATAAATGGATAGGATTTCCTCTGTGCTCAAAATGTCTTTGTATCTTAGCAGTCTCGAAGAATGTAAAAGAGGATCGTTACTTTCCCAGTTCTTAATTTTCGATTTGCTTAAATATGATTGTTCAAGATCAGACCCTGCATGCCCAAGGAGTCGCACGAGTGAGAGATGAAGAAACGCGGGTCTTTTGTTTGTGCGAACGTGGTCTACAGCTTCCTTTGTTGCGCGGTAAGTATCAAATATATCTAGCCCATCCGCATGGAAATATTTAAGTCCGGGTTTTGAGCTAAAGTCCGCCGCGATCCATCCTTTCGGGGTAGGCATTGAAAGACCAATCCCGTTGTCTTCACAGACAAACAGCAAGGGCAAGGGGATTGATTGAAACGATGTCCAGCAGGCTGTGTTGATTGCGCCTTGTGCAGTGGAATGGTTGGCTGATGCATCGCCAAAGGAACAAAGAATAATGCTGTCATCTTTAAGTTTTTTGTGTTCTGGCTGTTGGCGTTTGGCCAATCCAATTGAATAGGCGACGCCAACAGCCTTAGGTAAGTGACTGGCGATGGTAGAGGTTTGCGGCGGAATATTGAGCTTTTTCGAACCCAATACCTTATGGCGTCCACCTGACATAGGGTCTGCTTTTGACGTCGCAAAACTAAGCAACATATCCCTTGCGGGTGTAACTCCCGGCACCATAGCCGAGCGTCGGGTTTGAAAAGCTCCATCCCGATAGTGCAGAAATGCCATATCATCGACACGCAAAGCAGATGCAACAGCTGCCATGCCCTCATGCCCAGAAGATCCGATTGTGTAATACCCCTGTCCTGCGCTTTGCATTTTGCGAGAGCGGATATCCAAATTACGGCTGAGACATTGCGCGCGAAATATGGCAATGGCCTCTGTATGAGAGAGAGGGCCTTTTGTGTCGGAACCCTGTGGGAAATCACCTAAGGTAACGCGTTTTATGAACTCTTGGTGAATAGCGTCGGAAAGATCCATTATTTCCTCTCTTTCAATATTTAAATAAAGGCCTGCAACATAGTTTGTGTGGAAACTTGGATGAGCGTATGAGTGTCGTGAGTACCTTTATAGATATTAGTCGTCTCTAAATTAACCATAAGGAGTTTATTTTATATTAACTTTACTCTATAGAAGACGAGTGCCATTCTCAACAGGCATGTCGGGTACTGCCAAGACTACGGATTTGTCTCGGTTATAGAAACCAAGAACCAAGCATTCGCTCATAATTTGACCGACTTGCTTGGGATGAAAGTTTACAACTCCCATCACCTGTCTATTCTCTAGTTGTTCTTTTGTATAAAGGCTGGTGATTTGAGCGCTAGACTTTTTGACGCCAATTTCTGAACCAAAATCAACGTGCAGGATGTATGCAGGATTTCTGGCTTCTGGAAAATTCTCAGTTTTGATTATCGTGCCAATCCTTATGTCAACTCTTTCAAAATCTTGCCAAGTAATTTTCATGTCATGACCGTTTATTGTGTTTCAAGTAAATCGCCGATAGCGCTCTCAAGTGCGGTCTCAAAACCAGAATCGTTTCCTGGGTTGGCTGCGCAGTGCCCAAATGGAGAATCAAATGGACGGATCTCAGCATTCATTATATGGCTTGCCTCTAGGGCATTATCTTCAGGCGGAAAATAGAGGTCTTGGGTGCAAGGCATCAAGATAGTTTTTGCCTGAATTGCCTTCAATGCCATCTCGAAATTACCGTTATAAAGAGGGCCAACACTGATATCGCTTTTCTGCCATGTCGAAAGTTTGGCCAAGAGGTTATTGGCATCCCAGTTCTCAACATGGTCATTCTCCCAATCTATTAACAAGTCCTCTATGGTTTCATATCCGATTTTTTTAAACAAAGAGTCACGATAAAAGGTTTGAGAAAAAGCCCAACCCGCATAGACCCTTGCAAAGGCTTTGAGGCCATTCACGGGTGGAGATACATAATCACCATCCTTCCAGTCCTGGTCGGCACAAAGGGCTGCCTTAACGCCCTCCAGAAATACATAGTTGTGTGGTGATGTTTTTGCCGAGGCACAGAAAGGCAAAATAGCATCAACGAAGTCTGGATATTGCGCGGCCCACTGATATGCCTGACAGCCAGCCATCGACCAGCCTGTGACAAGCGCAATTCTATTCACTCCTAGGTGTTCGGTAAGTAACTTATACTGACAGGCAATATTATCCCAAAGTGATATGTATGGAAACCTAGGGCCATCCTGAGGGGCTGGTGTATTGCTGGGCGAGGAGGAAAAGCCATTTCCAAACATGTTAATCGATACGATGAAGTGCTTCTCTGGATCTATCGCTCTTCCAACACCAAAAAAGCCTTCATTTCTTTGATGCGAGCCGGTATAAAAGGTTGGCAATACAACTACATTACTTCTGTTTGAGTTAAGGCTTCCGTAAGTTTTGAAAGCCAAGAAAGCTGGATCGAGCTTCCCACCAGACAAAAGTGAAACTGACCCTAATTCATATTTATCATAATCCATTACAACGCCATATCTTTAGTCATACAAGTTGTTATTTGTTTGTTGATTCGGCTTCTGAAGAACAATTAGCAATCCAAAGTATTGTCGAGTTCCCATTTTGTCAGGTGTGAAGAGTAGTCATCCCATTGGTTTTTCTTTAATTTAACGAAGGCATCAACCAGTTCACTACCCAATCTATCTTTTAAGACATCGCTGCTTTCAAAAAGACGTATCGCGTCAAGTAAATTATGAGGCAACTGCTTATAGCCCTTTATACCTTCCCCCAGTTCATACATATTAATGTCTAGAGGGTCACCCGGGTCACGGTTGGCTTCAATCCCGTCGAGACCACAGGCAAGGATGCCTGCTTGCATCAAATAAGGATTAGCTGCACCGTCCATCAAACGTAATTCAAAGCGTCCTGCCTCAGGAACCCTAATCATATGGGTACGGTTATTGCCCCCATAGGTTATAGAGTCAGGAGACCAGGTAGC
>CAJWTP010000067.1 GCA_913047325.1 uncultured Gammaproteobacteria bacterium | reverse complement strand
TGATTGAACTTTAAACTTTTCATTTTCATTATAAGAACGAGGTAATAAATTAGTGCCTCCAATAAACAAAAAATTCCAACCCAGACCAAGGAACATTAAAGACCACCAATAGTTATTTAAAGATTGATTCAGGTATGCAATGGTAACAGAGACAAATAAAATAATAACGCCAAGAATCATCATTCTAGAAACCCCCAAATACTTAACAATCATTGCTGTAAATAGTGATGGCAGAAACATCGCAATGACATGACTTTGAATGACAAATTTAGTTTGCTCAAGTGAAAAGCCGTCCATCACATGCATACTCACTGGGGTTGCTGTCATGACAAAACTCATCACAACATAACCTGTAGTTGCAGCACTAGCAGCAACAATGAAAGAACCTTGCTGAATAATTTCAATCAAGGAACGTCTTGATTTGTTCACTTGTTCATGAAATTTTTCAACTGGTTGAAAAAAACAAAACAACACAAAGGCAGGAACGAAGAGCAAGGCAAGCAAAACAAATGAGCCTATAAAATCGACCGCAAACCAATTTTTGCCTAAGGTAGCAACTTCAGGTCCGATATAGGCTGATAGCAGACTCCCAAGAAGAACTATAGCTATTGCTGTAGCTCTTTGTTCTTCTTGAACGCTTTCAATTGCTGCAAATCTAAACTGATACATCGTTGCAGCTGTAGCTCCTAACAAAAAACTTGACAGACAAAAAAGAAGAAAAGATTCAGTATTAATAGCATAGATGCCTAAGCCTATTGTGGCAATTGTGTAGAGACATACACTCAAAAAAACTCTTTTACGACCAAAAACTGACATTAAACGGACAACGGGCAAAATGCTTGCCGCAGTTCCAACCACTATTGCGGCGACAGGAAGAGTTGATAGACTTTTTGTGTTAGTTAGTTCATTGCCTAAAATACCACCAACAAAGACCATGAATACGGCAACTGACATAAAAAACGCCGAACATATCGCTAATATCCAAACATTTCTTGGAAGCTTTGCCATTAGTTTCTATATTTGTTGTGCCGAGGTTATTATTTTTTTCTCTTCCAGTTGGGAATGGTTGTTTGCTTTTTCCTACTTAAAGTTAACTTTTCACCTGGCACATCTTGAGTAATAGTAGAACCTGCTCCTATAGTTGCATTTTCACCAACAGTAACAGGGGCAATTAACTGTGTATCAGATCCAATAAAAGCACCATTTTTTATAATAGTTTGATGTTTATTGACGCCGTCATAGTTACATGTTATAACGCCAGCACCGACGTTAACATTTTGACCTATAGTGCTATCCCCAACATAACTCAGATGCGGCACTTTTGAGCCATCATCAATACTGGATTTTTTCACTTCAACAAAATTGCCAATCCGAGCATTATTACCAACTTTAGTTTCTGGTCTAATACGCGCAAATGGGCCTACCGTTGCGTGACTACCAATAACTGCGTTATCAATAATAGTGTTCGCCTTAATTTCTGCATGATCGCCGATTTTAGCGTTTTTTATAATACAATTAGGCGCAATTAGAACATTTTCTCCTAATTCATTTTCACCTTCAAAGACGACATTTATGTCTACAGAACAGTCCTTGCCAAAGATTAAATTACCACGACAGTCGAAACGACTTGGGTCTTTAATGGTTAACCCGTTAGACATCATATCTTTTGCTTGCTGTTGCTGATAGATACGTTCCGCTTCGGCCAATTGATTTTTATCGTTTATACCCATAACTTCAGACACATTGTCGCACACTAATGATGAAATAGTAACACTATCTTTGACCGCTATTTTAACGATATCGGTTAGATACAGTTCACCCTGAGAATTATCGGTCTCAAGCTGTGTGATATATTTTTTTAATAGGGATCCTTGGATAGCCATAATGCCAGTATTTATTTCATCAATTTTTTGCTCTTGACGATTTGTATCTTTGTCTTCGACTATGGCTTTGATTAGTTTATTCTTATCGCGAATTATGCGTCCATAACCAGTTGGATTATCTAGAATTACGCTTAATAGTGAAAAGCCTGTTGACTCTGATTTAGATATCAGAGATTTTATTGTATTTGTTGAAAATAAAGGCACATCACCATAGAGAATGACACAAGTTGCTTCACCATTGATATTAGATGTGGCTTGCTGAACTGCATGTCCTGTCCCTAATTGCTTTTTTTGTAATACCCAATTAATAGAATGGTTGTTAATTGAATTCTTTACGAGTTCGGCGTCATTACCAATCACAATATTGATTGAGGAGGACAGGGGTTTAATTGCATCAACAACGTGCTGCAATAATGATTTACCGCCAAGTTGGTGTAGCACTTTCGCTTTATTTGATTTCATTCGAGTGCCTTGGCCGGCAGCTAAGATGATGGCGTCAATCATTTTTATATGGGCCTTTAGTGGTTTACTATAATTAATGCCTATTTTAAGCGATAAGTTATTTTTTGTATAATGTTAGACTTTTAATAAATGTGTGTTTTTCAACTTGGATTTGTTAATTATATGATCGTTTGATAGTAAAATTCGCATTAGATTATGAGAAGTGAATGATAACTATGGCCAGAAATGATATATCGAGTTTATTTGGAAAATCTCCTATAAAGCCTCTACAACAACACATGAAGAAAGTACATTCATGTCTAAGAGATTTTGGTGTTTTTGCTAAAGCTGCAAATGCTCAAGATTGGGATAAGGCGACAACATTATGTCTTTCAATTAATAATAAAGAGGAAAAGGCAGATAAATTGAAAAAGAAATTGCGCATGAATTTGCCGAGCACATTTATGATGCCTTTTTCTCGTAGAGATTTATTGGATGTGCTACTAATCCAAGATTCAATTGCCAACATTACCAAAGATCTTGCTGGTCTAATGACGACTCGGCATATGGTTTTTCCATCTGAAATTGCACAGGACTTTATTAAACTGGCTGATCTTTGTATTAAAACTTCGAATGCAGCTCTAAAAGCGATAAATGAACTTGATGAGTTATTAGAAACTGCCTTTAGTACTCGTGAAAGAAAATTAGTTTCTGAAATGATTGCTATAGTCAATCAATTTGAGCATCAGACTGATGAAGCTCAAAGCGAGATTCGTAACAAACTGTTTGCACTAGAATCCAGTCTACCCCCCGTAGACGTAATGTTTTATTATCGAGCTATTGAATGGCTCGGCGAGACTGCGGATGCTGCTCAAAAAGTAGGTTCTCGTTTCGAAGTCATGTTAACTAAATAGTTGTTGGAGTTCTAATATGGAAATTATTGCTAATTACGGCAATGTATTGCTAATACTGGCAATTGTTTTCGGTGTATTCATGGCTTGGGGTATTGGTGCAAACGATGTTGCTAACGCAATGGGTACCTCGGTAGGTTCTGGCGCTGTTACTATTAAACAAGCGATTGTTATTGCAGTTATTTTTGAATTATCTGGCGCAATTCTAGCTGGTGGTGAGGTTACAGCTACAATTCGTAAAGGTATTTTAGATGCAGCATTATTTGTCAATGAACCGCATTTATTGGTATATGGTATGTTGGCATCATTATTGGCTGCAGGTGCATGGCTATTAATTGCTTCATCATTCGGTTTGCCAGTATCTACGACACACTCAATTGTTGGTGCGATTGTGGGATTTGGTGCTGTTGGTATAGGAGTCGATGCTGTTGCTTGGAGTGAAGTATTTAAAATTGTAATAAGCTGGATAGCGTCACCGGTATTGGCTGGAGTCATTTCCTTTACTTTGTTTAGGAGTCTTCAAAATTTAATCATTGACACTAAGAATCCGTTTGGCAATGCAAAAAAATATGTTCCGTATTACATGTTTTTAGTTGGCTTTGTTGTCTCTTTAGTGACTATATTCAAAGGATTAAAGCATGTTGGTTTGAGTTTTAACACACTTACAAGCTATTCATTGTCAATAGGGTTTGGCTTACTTGTTGCAATTATTGGGACCCTGCTGATTCGAAACATCCATCTTGATCCTGATGAAAACAAAGACTTTTACTATGCTTCAATGGAGAGAGTTTTTGGTGTGCTTATGATTATTACTGCAGCGGCAATGGCTTTTGCTCACGGCTCTAATGATGTTGCCAACGCTATAGGACCGCTGGCAGCGATTTACAGTGTTATTGAAAGTGGAGGCGCTATTGGTTCTAAGAGTGTACTCCCATTATGGATATTATTAGTTGGTGGTGGTGGTATTGTTATTGGACTTATCACTTATGGCCATAAAGTTATTGCAACTATTGGTACTGGTATTACTCAGCTCACTCCATCTCGTGGTTTTGCTGCTACACTAGCAGCCGCAGCAACGGTAGTCATAGCATCAGGAACTGGAATCCCCGTTTCGACAACACAAGTATTAGTTGGTGCAGTATTGGGTGTTGGTCTTGCTCGAGGAGTGGCTGCATTAGATACGCGTGTTATTAATAGGATATTTTTATCATGGATTGTTACCTTGCCAGCTGGTGCATTCATGTCAATTTTATTTTTCTTTGCTCTCAAAGGAGCCTTTGGAGCTTAAAAAGTATGATAATTAAAGCTATTAGAATTTTTTTATACGGAGTTGTCCATGACTTTGGAAGAGATTCAAAAAAAAATTGAGTTAGGTATAGAGCAATCACAGGTTACCATGGAAGGTGACGGTTGTAATTGTTCTGCGGTAGTTGTATCGCCTTTTTTCGAAGGTTTATCATTATTGCAAAGACAAAGAGCGGTGCTTGCAGTTGTAAGTGAAGAAATTAGAAGTGGTGAGCTGCATGCACTCAGTGTTAAAACATACACCCCAGATGAGAGATAGTATATAATTCCCCTGTTTTTGGTTATGATGAAAAAATCAAATACACAGAAGTATAATTAAATGAAGAAATTTATAATATTGTTATCTCTAATTGCTACTACTATTTTGTTGACAAGTTGCGGTTTGGTCAATAATTTGTACAGTAATAATTACGGTGATGACTGGTTTAGTTCTAGTACAGAATAAACCACAACAAATTAGTAAAATGAAAAAAATTATAATATTCTTATCATTAATTGTCACCACTATTCTATTGACAAGTTGCGAGTCGGATTCAATTCAAAGTGCTTACTGTGATTACAGTGATAAGTACTGCAATGACTGGGCTAGTGACTACTTCAGTACTAATACAGAATAAATAACAACAAATTAGTAAAATGAAAACAGAAATTCATCCCTCTTACGAAGCCATTAAAGTTGTTTGTAGCTGCGGCAATGAGTTTGAAACGCGATCCACTTCTAGTAAAGACGAACTACATATAGATGTATGCTCTAATTGTCATCCTTTTTATACAGGCAAACAGAAAATCGTTGATACTGCTGGACGAGTTGAGAAGTTTAAGTCTCGTTATAGTTCGTTTAAGCGTTAAATTAATAGTTTTTTTGCTTG
>CAJWTP010000066.1 GCA_913047325.1 uncultured Gammaproteobacteria bacterium | reverse complement strand
TTCTTCTGCGGGAGCCTCTTCAGCTGCTGCTTCTACAGGGGCTTCTTCGGCTGGTGATTCTTCTGCGGGAGCCTCTTCAGCTGCTGCTTCTACAGGGGCTTCTTCGGCTGGTGATTCTTCTGCGGGAGCCTCTTCAGCTACTGCCTTTGCTGCTTCTGCTTCAGCTTTCGCTGCTGCCTCTGCTTCAGCCTTAGCTGCAGCTTCCGCCTCTAATTTAGCTTTCTCGACTGCTGCAATTTTCGCCTCTTTCACAGCTAAATACTTTTCTCGAATTGAAGGGTCTTTGTATTCTCTAGCTAATTGCTTTACGCGATCTGAAATCTGTGCTCCTTGAGAGACCCAATATTCCAATCTATCTTCTTCAAGCTGGAGCCTAACTTCTTGTCCATGGGCAACTGGATTAAAATATCCAATACGCTCTATGTATCCGCTGTCTCTGCGCTTTCTAGAGTCTGTTGCTACAATAGAATAAAAAGGTTTTTTCTTGGCTCCACCTCGGGCTAGTCTTATCTTAACCATGGGTTTTTTGCTCCTTTATATTGTTAATTTATTATGGCGGGGAATTATATCAGTTATCAATGTTACGTGCCAATTTAATTGCGTCCCCGATATAGTTCATTGGAGTTAATTTTGCAAGCTCATCTTTAACGTGGATTGGTATGTCCAAAGAATCAATAAAAGTTGCTAATACTTCAGAATTAATTCTTTGACCACGTGTTAAAGACTTGAGTTTTTCATAAGGATTTTCAACCCCATATCTTCGCATAACTGTCTGAATAGGTTCAGCTAATACCTCCCATGCATTATCTAGATCAGATAGTAATTGCTCCTCGTTTATTTCTAATTTCGAGATACCCTTTGTAATTGAACTATAAGAAATTAGCGAGTGGGTACAACTCACACCTAAATTTCTTAACACTGTGGAATCTGACAAATCTCTTTGCCATCGTGAAATAGGCAGTTTAGATGCCAAATGTTCACCCATGGCGTTAGCAATACCTAAATTCCCTTCGGCATTTTCAAAATCAATTGGGTTGACCTTATGCGGCATGGTTGACGAGCCAATCTCACCTTCAATGGTCCTCTGCTTGAAATAGCCAAGAGACACATAACCCCAGATATCACGGCAAAAATCTATTAATATCGTATTAAAGCGATTTAATGCATGAAAATATTCTGCAATATAATCGTGGGGTTCGATCTGGGCAGTGTAGGAGGCAAAATTCAATCCAAGACTGGTCACAAAACTCTCGGAAATATCAGGCCAACTTAATTCAGGATAAGCACTTAAATGAGCGTTATAGTTTCCTACGGCCCCATTAAACTTGCCCATTATTTTTACTTCCTCAAAAAGTTTAATTTGTCTCTTTAGGCGGTAAGAAAAGTTAGCCATCTCTTTTCCAAGAGTCGTTGGTGATGCAGTTTGACCATGAGTTCTTGAGAGCATAGGAATCTTAGAATTCTCTATTGCCAAATTTGAAATGAGCTCTAGTATAGTGTGCATTTTTTCAAGAAGAACTGCCCTGCCTTCAGTCAACATGAGTCCATGAGATAAGTTGTTTATATCTTCAGAGGTACAACCAAAATGGATAAACTCGCTGACACTATCTAAGCTAGAATCAATCGAAATTTTTTCTTTCAAAAAATACTCGACCGCCTTGACATCATGGTTGGTGGTTCTTTCTATCTCTTTTACTTCTTCGGCGTCTTGTAGAGAAAAATTATCAACGATTGAGTTTAAAAGTGCCGTTGCTTCGGAATCAAATATCGGGACTTCGTTAATACTTGAATTTTGAGACATTGCCTGCAACCACCTAACCTCAACTAGCACTCTATATTTAATTAACCCAAACTCACTAAAAACGCCTTGCAGGTTGCTTGTCTTTCCCCGATAACGACCATCTATAGGTGAAATGGATGTCAGAGCATTAAATGTCATTTCATTTTCTTTCTCTGATACCAGCCAGGAAAGCGACACTCCAAGATATTTAGCTAAGGATTCCAGCTGATCAAATGTAGGTTTGGATCTGCCGGTGAAGTAATGGCCGACAGCGCCACGACTCTTTTTGCCCATTACTGGAGCCAGGTCCCTTTGCGTCAATTTCTTTTCGCGCATGATGCTTTTTGTGCGCATTATCCAGGTTGTCATTTGCAATAATTCCGATAATTAATGTATCTTTTTTTTATAAATTACACTGTACAAACATAATTTATTAGTATTATACGTAATTTATTAATGAAAATGATAGGATTGGTAGCAATTATTTTAGAATTACCTAATAATCGATAGTGGTCGGATGTGGATATGATAAAAACAGCAACAAAGGAACAAAAAAAATGAAGGGTCAATTCATATTGTGAATGATTTAATCAATAATTTTAACCAATTACCGTAAAAACTATAAAATTATACCCTCAGATTAAATTATCCAATAAGCAGTTACTATCGATGAAACAAGCATACCTAAAACACCTTAATGAGAGACAAAAAAACAATTTGCCTCCGCTGGCACTTGATGCTAAACAAACTAAATCTGTCGTTGAACACCTAATTTCTGGCACAGATGACGAATTCTATCTAGACCTCTTGACGCACAGAATACCGCCCGGAGTTGATGAGGCGGCATATGTTAAAGCAGGCTTTTTAACCAGTGTTGCAAAAGGTGAACAGCTCTGCAGTTCAATCCCTCAAGAACACGCTACTTTTCTATTAGGAACAATGCTTGGAGGTTACAGTATTAATTCTCTAATTGATTTATTAGACCACAAAGAAACAGCCGATACTGCCTGTAAAGCGCTCTCTCAAACTATTTTGGTTTATGATGCCTACCAAGCCATCCTTGAAAAGTCTAAACAGAACTCGTATGCCAAGAAAATCGTCGATTCATGGACTTCTGCAGAATGGTTTACCTCTAATAAGCCGCTGGCTGAAACCATAAAAGCCGTAGTTTTTCGAGTGGATGGCGAAACAAACACTGACGACCTCTCTCCTGCAACAGAGGCATGGTCACGCCCAGATATCCCGCTTCATGCCCAAGCAATGCTTATAAAGAAAATGGATAAGCCCTTGGAAACCATTGAAAAACTAAAGGGAAAAAACCTTCCCTTAGCCTATGTAGGTGATGTTGTAGGTACTGGCTCTTCACGTAAATCAGCCATAAATTCAGTTTTATGGCATATGGGAGAATCTATCGATTACATCCCTAATAAAAATAGCGGCGGAATCATTCTTGGCGGCAAAATTGCACCTATATTCTTCAACACCGCAGAAGATTCCGGAGCCCTGCCAATTGAATGCGATGTGTCAAAACTTAAGATGGGAGATGAAATCACGATTCACCCTTATAAGGGAACCATTACCGATGCCGCAGGTGAAACTGTCTCTCGTTTTGAATTGGCTCCAAGCACAATGCCTGACGAGGTCCGTGCTGGCGGAAGAATTCCACTTATCATTGGCAGAGGATTAACTGACAAAACAAGAAACGACCTTGGTCTGGGTGTCAGCGAAGTTTTTCTCCGCCCAATAGACCCTAAAAAAAGTAAAGTAGGCTATACACTTGCACAAAAAATTGTTGGCAAAGCATGCGGAGTGGATGGTATTCGCCCTGGCACCTATTGCGAACCACGAATGAGTACAGTTGGTTCACAAGATACCACAGGGGCAATGACACGCGATGAACTAAAAGAGCTTGCCTGTCTTGGATTTTCAGCAGATTTGGTGATGCAGAGTTTCTGTCATACCGCCGCCTACCCAAAACCGATTGACCTTGAACTACAACACACTTTGCCAGATTTTATGCAATCTCGTGGCGGGGTTTCACTTAAACCAGGCGATGGAATTATTCATTCCTGGCTAAACCGTATGCTTTTGCCCGACACAGTTGGTACCGGTGGAGACTCTCACACACGCTTTCCTATTGGAATAAGCTTCCCGGCAGGTTCCGGTCTGGTTGCTTTTGGCGCTTCTATCGGCGTCATTCCTTTAGATATGCCTGAATCCGTTTTAGTTCGTTTTACTGGCAACATACAACCTGGAATCACATTAAGAGATTTAGTAAACGCCATTCCTTATATGGCAATTCAGAAAGGACTATTAACCGTTGAAAAATCAAACAAGAAAAACATTTTCTCTGGAAGAGTGCTAGAAATTGAAGGCTTAGGCGACTTAAAAGTTGAACAAGCTTTTGAGCTTGCAGATGCTTCCGCTGAAAGGTCTGCAAATGGTTGCGCTGTCCAGCTCAACAAAGCTCCTGTTGAGGAATATTTACAGTCGAATATCACTTTGCTTTCTTCTATGATTGATAGTGGCTATGAAGACAAGAAGACTATTGCCAAACGTGTCCAGGATATGCGCAAATGGCTCGAAAAACCGGAACTTCTCAAAGCTGACAAGGACTGCGAGTATGCAGAAGTTATTGAAATTGACCTGGATGAGATCAAGGAACCAATACTTGCCTGCCCAAATGATCCGGATGACGTTAAGTTGCTTTCTGAAGTGGCAAATACAGCTATCGACGAGGTATTTATTGGATCATGCATGACTAATATTGGACATTTTAGAGCCGCAGCACAACTACTAAAAGACAAAACAGAACTTAGCACTGTGCTGTGGATAGTTCCACCTACCCGCATGGATGAAAAACAGCTACGTGCTGAGGGAATTTATGAAACATTTGAACGCCTAACTGAGCGCACTGAAATTCCAGGATGTTCACTTTGCATGGGAAATCAGGCAAGAGTTAATGAAGGCGCATCGGTAGTATCAACTTCGACAAGAAACTTCCCGAACCGTCTTGGTGATGATGCTAATGTCTTTTTAGCTTCTGCTGAGATTGCCGCAATTTCTGCCAAACTAGGATACATTCCTAGTACAGAAGAGTACCTATCCTTAATGAAAGATATTGAGCCCATGGAAGGCGAGATATATCAGTATCTAAACTTTAGTCAAATTGCAGACTACCAAGAAGCCGCCTTAAATGTACCAATTGAAACTATTCTGCAAGACTAATATAATTGGAGTATAAAAAAAGCCGCTTAAGCGGCTTTTTTAGTGGTTAATTTAAGGAATTACTTGATCTTATATTCCTTATACATGACATGCTTTCTAACCACCGGATCGAATTTTTTCACTTCCACCTTTTCAGGATGCAAACGCTTGTTCTTCGTAGTTGTGTAGTAGTGGCCTGTTTTAGCTGAAGATACCAGTTTGATTTTCTCTCTCATAATCTACTCCTTATACCTTTTCGCCACGTTGACGGATTTCTGACAAAACTGAATCAATGCCTTTCTTATCAATAACACGTAGACCTTTTGCAGAAAGTTTTAACTTAACAAAACGATTTTCACTTTCCACCCAAAAACGATGAGTATGAAGATTTGGGTAGAATCGACGACGGGTTTTATTGTGCGCATGAGAAACATTATTGCCACTCACAGGTCGCTTACCAGTAACTTGACATACTTTTGCCATAACGACTACCTACAAATTTCTAAAAAGGGCAAATTATACGCAATATTTTGCAGTTTTTATATATATATTTATTTACTTTATTGATAAAAACTGTATCATATCCACTCTTCCGGAGGGATGGCAGAGCGGCTGAATGCACCGGTCTTGAAAACCGACAAGGGCTAACACCCTTCCAGGGTTCGAATCCCTGTCCCTCCACCACTCAAATCACTCTGCAAGAAGATTTCTACTTTCCTTGCTGC
>CAJWTP010000065.1 GCA_913047325.1 uncultured Gammaproteobacteria bacterium | reverse complement strand
CATTTTGAGTAGGTATCTCATACTAGGATTGTATATTAACTTGAATCAAAGTCCAGCAAAAGACCGTCTGGTTGGGGGCAATTAGCTTCGATGATGGTTTAGGTGTAGCACCACACTCTGGAATTATTACGCTACTGCATACTATTGACGCTGATGTGGATGAATCTAGAGACAAGCTTGCTGATTCGATAAGTTATAGGAGCAGGTGGGAAGCAGAACTCGAGCAACTAACCCGCCCAGTAGCCGTTGATGAAGACCACGACTATTACACTGATGGAAAAGTATTAATTATTGAACTTATTCAGGACTTAGCGGCTGAGGTTTAGTGTTAGAGTCGCCTTCAGGCCGCCCATGGGCGAATGATCAAAATCTAAAGTACCTCTATAACTGTGTGCCATTTCTGCAACAATGTTTAATCCAAGACCAGTGCCAGGCATAGTTTCGTCAAGTCGAATGCCTCGTTTCACTATCTCGTTAAGCTTATCATGATTGATTCCATCACCGTCGTCTTCAACAATAAGCTTTACCTGAGTGCTTTCTATTACCGCATGAATTCGAATTAGCGACTGTCCCCATTTGTAGCTGTTTTCTATCAAGTTGCCTAGCATCTCATCTAGGTCAGTGACTTCGACAGCTACAAAGAGATCGTCAGCCAATTCGTTTGATAAAATCAGGTTTTTATCAACGTAGATTTTATCAAATGCCTTAGTCATCGCTTCAACGCGCTCAGACGGGTTAGATTTCACCGAAAGTATATTTATTGCCCCAGCCACTCTAACTCGGCTAAGGTGATAATCGATCCGTTCTTGTAATTGAACGACTGTTGTCGAAAGCTCATCTCTATGCTTTGATGGCAGTTCGGAGACTTGGTTTTTTAATACTGAAAGTGGGGTCTTAAGTGAATGGGATAGATTACCTGCGTGATTTCTAGCCCTTTCTAATAGTTCACTGTAGTGAAAAAGCAGTGAGTTGAGATCGCTGATCAATGGCTTTATTTCCTCTGGGTAGTGGGCAGACAGCTTTTCCTTTGTACCGCTATCTAGCGCTTTTAGCTCTTTTTGGAGCTTGCTCAGTGGCTTAAGCGACCAGCTTATCTGTAGGAAGATCAAGCCCATCAAGCCTGCAAACAAAGTTAGCAGGATGGTCATCAGCCATTCCGTTAAATCTATTACAGCATCCTCGATAGGGTCTTCATCTATGCCAACAGTTATATCAAGAGTGACATCATATTTTGGTATTGTGACTCTTTTATGTACGGTGATGAGCTTCTCATTATTCGGTCCTACGATCTTTTGGAAAAATCTGTTTTTCGTTTTAAAGCCTATATTTAATAGAGAGTTAGAGAGCAGTGTTTTATCTTCTACTGAAACTGCCCAGTAGTGGCCACTATACGGTTGGTTGAATCTTGGGTCTGAAACATTTTGTTGTAGCGTGGGTGTGCCCTGATCATCGAAAGTCAGACTAGAGCTGATTTCATTGATCACATTATGTAACTGAGATTTAGCGTTATCCACAAGATAGTTATTTACAATAGTAGGCACAGTGATGCCCGCTGCAAAGATCAGACCACCAATCCATAACAACGCAGTCAACAACAATCGTTGACGGAGATTGAGTGGTTTTAAGCGAAACCTTTTACTCAACATTTAACTAACTGATACCCTAAACCTCTCACTGTTTTAATGATTGTAGGTGATATTTTCTTTCGAATTCTGCCTATAAATACCTCTATGGTATTGGAATCGCGGTCGAAGTCCTGTTTGTATATGTGCTCTATTAACTCAGTACGGGAAATTACTTTTTCTGGATTATGCATGAAGTAGGCGACCACTTTGTATTCTAGAGCGGTTAGATCAATGCGCTGCCCTTTCCATAATACTTTTGAAACGCGAGTATCAAGACTCAGATTCCCTAGCTGGAGAACTGGTGAGGGTTGGCCTAAAAAGCGTCTAAGATGGGCGCGAACACGCGTGGTAAGCTCAATCATCTCGAAAGGTTTTGTTAGGTAATCATCTGCACCAGCGTTCAAACCTTCTATCCGCTGGGAAAGTGCGTCGCGAGCACTTAGAATAATGATAGGTGTATTGATGCCCTCGTCTCGAATACTTTTAAGTACAGTCATTCCATCGAGCTTTGGTAAACCTAGATCAAGTACCATTGCATCCCATTTTTCAGAAGTGGCACGGTACAGAGCATCGATCCCATCTGAGGAAGTTTCAGCCACCCAGCCGGCTTGATCCACAGCCGAAGATATTTGTGTAGCTAGCAACTGCTCATCTTCTATAATCAGTATTTTCATACTTATTTACTTCTTAATCATGTCTTTTGGTGAACACTACTTCTGGTCGACTAAACCAAACAGAGGTCGAGTTGGGTTCGCTACAACAGTTCGGTTATCGAGCGATTTTAGATCCTGCAACTACTGGTATTCACTTATTTCTGACTCGAATAACGGTCGCCCTGTCATTGTGTTTTAGTTTGATATTCAAGTATACATTCGGTTCATTATAACGAATATAATATGAACCAAATATGAATATGACTAAGTTAAAACCTTATAGTATGTGAAGTGTAGTCCTTGGTTTATCGTTATCTTGATTTATCTGTTAAAACGAATTAAATCTGCAAAGGTTAAAACGGACTAGAACTTTTCTATAGTAGAATGAAATAGAACTGATTCTGGTGTGAATCGTTTGCATGCGGATGTGCTGGGGGTATTTATGGGGGTTCAAATATTTTTGAATTAAAAATATAATTTAAATATCAGTATATTAGTATAACTATTAAAGTCCTGCCGTCCCGACCAATTTCTAATCTTATACAGTCCGTATATGTCCGAAGGTCCTTACTATAAGGCCCTTTTTTGTTAATAGTTAGTCCATATTAGTCCAATAATGTACCACTAAATCCAAGCGTTTTTGGGGTATTTTTGTGATTCAATTATTTTTTATCAAAAATATTATATAAATATCAGTACATCTAGTTAATTAAACACTTGGTTTTGATCAATCATAAAGTCGGCTGAAATTAGGATTGCTGCAGCCCCCAGAGCTGGTGCTACTTAAAAGCCATTGCTTGAGTGATTGAGTTCTTGCCAGAAAATATCTTTTGATGTGTCTGACCCATTGTAGGTGAACTGAATATGAACACCTTTTTCATGAGTTATTAATTGGCATAGTGGTTTAATAGTGATTATTGAAATTCATTTATTTTTTGAGGTAGAAAACATGAATCGAAAAGCAATCGCTTTAGTTCTTTTAATGGCAATGGTGCCAGTAACAGCAACAGCTGGTGGGGATAGACATAATAAGGAACAATTTGTTTACTTTGGTCCAGCAGAATTAACTAGCGTAGAACAGCTAGAGCAGAATTACAGCTTCTTCTCAAAAAATGACGTGATAATGGAAGGCTATATTATTCATCAACTAAGCGATGATGAATTTATCTTCACCGATGGTGAAGGCGAAGTAAAAGTAGAACTTAAGTGTCATACCGAACTAGACTCTTTTGACGATAAGTCAAAAGTTAGAATATATGGCGAATATAAAAGTATTGGTGCGCCAGTTGTTGAGATTAAGCACATGCTAGCGCTTTAACATAAGCTATTTATAAACTCAATAACTTATATGGATAATTGATATGGTAGAAAAAAAAAGCACTTATATGTCACTCAAAGACATAATTAAAAAATGGAGTACAAAGGGAGCGATTGCGCCAAGTTCAAGATTTTTGGTAAATAAAATGCTATCAAAGATCGATTATGCTCAAGATCTAGATATACTGCAGCTTGGATTTGGTAATGGCGTTTTCACCAAAGAAATTATCAGGAGATCTACTACGAACAGTACACTCACTATATTTGAGGTAGATAAGAATTGTCGGAAATACAAACTAGATAATAAAAGAATTACATATGTTGAGGACTCAGCTGAGAAAATTTCTCTGTATTTTGAGGATAAAAAATTTGATCATATAATATCAACCTTGCCTTTTGCCTCCTTGCAAAGAGAAGTTTCTCAAAATATTTTTAAGGAAATAAAGCAGCACTTGAAAAAGAATGGCAAGTTTTTGCAGTTCCAATATTCGCTTTTTTCGAGAAAAGATTTTAATAAACTTTGTAAAGAGAAACCAAAAATTGATTTTGTATTACTTAATTTACCGCCAGCTTTTATTTATGAAAAAACAAAATACTGTGGAATGGACTAATTTATAAAAAGTGAAAATGGTTTGAATTAATGATTGCTGGAAAAAAGAAAATTGAAATTAGGACTAAAAAAAAGTATTGGGAATCAAGATTGGTTTTGATACCTCTATTAGGTACGAACTCGGTACTAAGTATTTTAAAAGTTCAGTTAAATCAATAAGTTATAAGAGTGTGGCCATTGACTATGAATAATACAAATCTAGATAGCAAATCAAATTTTAGCTCTATAGCTAAGTTCATGCACTGGGGTTTTGTGCTTTTATTTATATATGGTTTGCTGAAGCAGCATTATGATGACCTTAATCAATTAGAAGACAATGCTCTTCTTCAATTTGAAGTAATTTTTGCAACAGTTTTTGTGTTATTGCTTTTGATTCGATTTATTTACATGAAAACAACACAAAAATCATCACTTCCTGATTCTACTCCAAGGTCACAACTTTTAGCTGCTAGAGTTGTTCATTACGGAATGTATGCTTGTCTTGCGTTAATTCCTTTAACTGGCTTATTAATTGGTTTGCTATTTTGGCTTGGCTTTAAGGATGGATTTTTCATTAATGCAGTGGTTGCAGCTCATGAGTTTTCAGTTTCTGTTATCTATTGGCTTATTGGTTTGCACATTTTGGCTGCAATCTTTCGCCGCTTTAAAAGTGATGGAGTTTGGTCTTCGATGGTGCCATTTTTAAAGGAAAAAAGCCATGATAAATAATTCAATAAGCTATTTATTCTAAAACGTCAGACATTGAAACCTATATTGAAGAGAACACCTTCGACCATAGTGGAATGGTTAAGGTTAATTCTATCTCCGATGTCGAGAGGGGCTCCCCCCGTACCTTCAAAGTCTGAATAAATATGCCAAGCGTTGGCAATCCCTCTTTAAGCGATTGTTATGCTGTCCAACTCAAAGATGAAATGTAACCTTGACTTCTCATTTTGCTGTAGATATAATATAACGCAAAGGTTACTTACTAAATAGGAAAAACTCATGAAAACAGAAAAAATTATTAACATACGCAGCAGCCTTATTTTATTAACTGGCACTGCATATTGCGCAGTCGGAGGACTACTTCTTGCTGAATTTACTGAAATAGTCTCTATCCTAGGACCGCTTCCACTAACCATATTGATTATTTCAGGCTCTATCTTAGTCGTACTTATAAAGCAATCAAGAGGAGCATGGGATGAGTATACAAAGGACCTATTTTTCAAATGCAACACATTAGCTTACGGACTAACAAGCATTTCTCTCGGTTTGCTTGTTGGTTTTAGTGGCGAAAATGGAATGGTTACTGTAAGTCAAGTCTCGGGCATCATGTTGCTAGGCTTTGGTGTTCCGGCAATCCTATTCGCGTTAGATGGTTTTGGAGAGAAGTAATATGGGAAACCACCTAGAACTAGTAAACCATTTAAAAGAATGGCGGAAAAAAAGTGCCCTAACGCAAGCTCAATTGGCTGAAGCCGTTGATGTTTCGAGAAAAAGCATTAACGCGGTTGAAAATGGCGTGTATATACCCTCTACAGTTTTGGCTTTGAAAATTGCAAAATCCCTAAACTGCACAGTACACGACTTATTTGAGCTGAAATAAATAGCATTACTAAGATTAAGAGTAGTTTCTTCATACTATGATTGTATATCAACTTGAACTAAAGTCCAAATTTCGTTTGATGTGTGAAGGAGGTTATATTAATATATAGCCGAGA
>CAJWTP010000064.1 GCA_913047325.1 uncultured Gammaproteobacteria bacterium | reverse complement strand
ACAGTGTCACTGAGATCTCTGATATTCTAAAGGGCGCTCAAGAAGAGCTAGCTGGTCTTACTGAAGCGGCTTTTGAAGATGCTAAGGTAAATGCTGAGAAAGTGGCTAAAGAAGTTAAAGCAAATGCTGACAAAGTAGTTGCTGACGCTAAAAAATAAAGATTGTTAATAGGCGCCTGCGCTAGGCGCCTTTTTTTTGCTTATTTATCAGGCTTGATGAAGAATTGCTTTTGTGCCTGTTGCCAAAGATCAAACTGTTTTTTACCCATATCCATCCATGCTTCTGCGGGATTTTCGATTTTTGGTTTAGTTAGTTGCTCTTTCAGAATATCTTGCTGTTGGGTAAAAAACTCCATACTTTGCTCCATATAACTTTTAAAACTGTCTTGTGAGCTTTCACCATAGTTGCGAATAAAGCGAATCAATAGATCAATACTGAACATAGGTTCCCCATCTCCGGACTCATAATCCATGATTATTTGTAGCAAAATATTTCTGGTGAGATCCTCATTGGTTTTTTTCTCTACAACTTTGAATGGCAATCCGTCAACCACTAGCTTTCTTACCTCATCCAGAGTAATGTAGCAGCTGGCGCTAGTATCATATAAGCGACGATTGGGGTATTTTTTAATTAAGCGTTCTTTAGGCATAATAAAACCATTAATGAAAAATTAGAACTACAATTCCTGGTAATCGAAATTGTGGTTAAGATTTTATCACTAATCTCGTATTATGTGTTTCAAACGAGATTCAGCAAACGTTAGTGCATATGCTGTCCGCCATTAGCGGCTAGATTGGCTCCAGTAATTAGCCCTGCTTCATCTGAACATAAGAAAGCAACAAGCGCACCGATTTCTTCAGGCTCGCCAAGCCTGCCAATTGGAATTTGTGCTATGATTTTATTGCGAATTTCCTCTGGAACGGCCATTACCATTTCAGTTGCTATATAGCCTGGAGAGACTGTATTAACAGTTACTCCTTTACGAGCAACCTCTTGAGCTAATGCCATAGTAAAACCATGAACTCCTGCCTTGGCAGCGCTGTAGTTGGTCTGACCAAACTGGCCTTTTTGACCGTTGATTGAAGATATATTAACAATACGTCCATAGCCTTTTTCAGTCATACCATCGACAAATTGATGACTAATATTAAAAACACTGTTAAGGTTTGTAGTTATAACCTGAGACCATTTGTCTGTATCCATTTTTCTAAAAGAGCCGTCACGAGTAATTCCGGCATTATTTACTACTATATCTACAACACCTAGTTCTTTTTCTATCTGTTCTTTCATAGATTTACAGTCATCATAGTTGCTAACATCACATTTAATGATTGTTGAATCAAAGTTTTGTTTAGCTTGCCATTTGGCAGCCTTTTCAAGGTTTGTACTAGTGGTAACAATTTTTGCCCCATCATCAGCAAGACGCTGACAAATAGCGGTTCCTATTCCTCCAGTACCTCCTGTTACCAAAGCGATTTTATTGTCCAACTTGCTCATATATATTCTCCTGTATATTTTATTTATTTAAGTTTTAATAGTGATATTATTCAGCAACCCTTTCTACTGCCATTGCAACACCCATGCCGCCACCAATACATAGAGTAGCGAGTCCTTTGTCAGCCTCGTCACGCTGCATTCCGTGAAGCAAAGTTACAAGCACCCTCGCGCCTGATGCTCCAATCGGATGACCAAGAGCGATAGCGCCTCCAGTTATGTTAACTATAGAGCTATCCAGGCCAAGTGAGTCGTTAACTGACATAGCTTGTGCTGCAAATGCTTCGTTTGCCTCAATACGATCAAGGTCAGAAACTTTCCATCCGGCTTTTTCCAAGCACTTAGTTGTGGCAGGAATAGGGCCTGTTCCCATAATAGCCGGATCAACTCCAGCACTCGAGAATCCAGCAATTCTTGCCATAGGCTTTAATCCTAGCTCTTTAGCTTTATCTGCACTCATAACCATTACTGCGGCAGCACCATCATTTATACCCGATGCGTTGCCAGCACTAACAGTGCCGTCTTTAGCAAATGCTGGGCGTAATTTACCTAGAGATTCTGCGGTCGTTCCATGCCTTGGAAATTCGTCAGTATCAAAGATTATATCGTCCCCTCTACGCTGTGGAATATTTACAGCTGTAATCTCATTATCGAATAGACCAGATTTTTGGGCAGCCTCCGCTTTCTGTTGTGATTTTGCAGCAAATTGATCTTGCGCATCACGTGAATAATTGTATTTTCCAGCTATATTTTCAGCAGTTGTTCCCATATGGTAGTTGTTAAAAGCACACCATAACCCGTCAACAACCATGCTGTCTACAAGTTCCCATGGTCCCATTTTTTTACCGTCTCTCGACTTTGGAAGTACATGGCTTGAGAGGCTCATGTTTTCTTGGCCTCCAGCTATAACAATTTCAGCATCTCCACAGGCGACCGCTTGAAAAGCTAATTGAACCGCCTTTAATCCACTGCCGCATACTTTGTTAATGGTCATTGCTGGTGTAGTCTCAGGCAGACCAGCACCTAATGCAGATTGACGAGCAGGATTTTGACCACTGCCTGCAGTCAACACCTGCCCTAAAATCACTTCATCAACTTGATCACCTTGAATGCCGGTGTCTTTTAGTAAGGCACTTATGACTTCTGCCCCCAATTTGGGTGCAGGTATCGAAGAGAGAGACCCTCCAAAAGTGCCTAATGCTGTTCGAGTAGCTGAAACTATAACAATTTCTTGGTTTGACATTATCTGTTCTCCTAGATGGTTAATTAAATAAAAAATAGCATAATAAATTGTAAATTCAAAACAAATTAAAGGCCAGTCTAGCGCAAACTCAGCCAGGCGCCAATTTCTGGCGGAACTGTTTTTTGTGCTCTGCCACTGACATAAATTCCAATATGGCCACCAGGGAACGAGATTTCCTTGTAATCTTTACTGGCAACGTACTCTTTAAGTGGAGTTGAGGCAGAAGGCGGCACTAGATGGTCCTGCTCAGCATATATATTTAGTATAGGCATAGTTAGGTTCTTCAGATCAACCGTCTTGTCCCCAATAACCACGTCTCCGCTGATTAATTTATTGCCTTGATAAAAATCTTTGATGAATTGCCTGAAGGTTTCAGCGGCCTGGTCAGGGCTATCAAAAATCCACTGTTCCATTCGCATAAAATTTTTCAGAGCGTCTGGGCTATCCAATATATCAATTACACCAATATATTTTTTCCCCATAAGTTCGTAAGGCTTCATGCTAAGAAATGTCCCATTAAGTAAATCCCCAGAAATATTTCCTTGAGTGTCAACCAGAAGATCAATATCGATATTTTGTACCCAGTGACTAAGCATGTTGTCTGGAGTATGGAAATCAACAGGGGTAACCATAGTTACAAGATTGCGCACTTTTTCTGGGTGCATTGAGCTATAACACAAGCTGAAAGTTCCGCCCTGACAAATACCAAGAAGGTTTATCTTTTCTTCATTGTGTCGTTCGCGCAGAATATCAACACAGCGATCTATATAGCCATTGATATAGTCATCCATAGTAAGGTATTGGTCTGCATCATCGGCATAACCCCAGTCTATTAAATAAACATCCTGGCCATTATCCATCAACCCTTTTATGGTTGAACGATTTTCCTGAATGTCTGCCATATATGGTCGATTTACCAATGCATAAACGATTAGAAGGGGGACCGAGTTTTTTTTAGCGCTACTATCAGATTTGTAATGATAGAGTTTGAGCTTGTCTTCCTCATAGATAGTATCGTGAGGAGTTACTCCTGAGCCTATCTCACCAACATCCGCAAGATTAGAAAAACCTTCGGTGATTTTTTTATTGAAATTCGACGCCTCATTTAGCATCTCTTCAGGCTTCATAGTTATCATGATTGGTTGTCCTATATTAATTTTCTATTTGTATCTTGCTATTGATTTAATAATTGACTAGCCTGAATTCCCCACTGGTCACGTAAAATTCTACCGTTGCCGCCAATCTGTTTATCTAATTTTTCCAGCTCTGCAAGTTGCATTTTCGCTATTTGTTCCAAAGTTTCGATACCTTGTGTATGTAGCTTTTCAACTATTTTTGGCCCAACCCCTTTAATTTTTGATAGATCTTTATCTTGCCCAGATATGGCTTGGCTCTTTGAAGAAGGTTTGGTTTTCTTCTCGGTTCGGCTATCAATTTGGCTAGCAAGCCTCTTGATCTCGTTCCTTAACTGAATGTTTTCTCTGCGTTGCTCTTGTAGACGCTTGTTGATGGTGTTTAGTTCAGAGCGTGTAGGCAAATTTACTGCTTTATATAGTTTTTCTGTAAGTGCGTTAGTTTCTTTGCGCAAAGCCATAAGACTATTGACAAAGTCCCCATGAATTACCTGATACTCATCAGTCATTGCAAACTCACTATAGATTTCTTCGTTTACATCAACCCATAAATCATAAAATTCACGCACTGTAGAAACTTTATCTTCATCGCTACCAATATTAGATAGTCTTTGACGCAAAGCTTCAATTGAACGTATACCCATTTGGGCAAATGCTAGCTTGTAAACCTGGTCAGCTTCTTGAAACTCTATAAGCAGTTGTGAAATATTCTGCAGCTGTTGTTGGTGTTCTCTCCATTGTCCTAGGGCAGGGCTTTTGAGTAGTCTACTGAGTTCAACCTTGCCTTTGTCTAAACCAGGAATGTCAGGAACACCCCCTAACCCTATACTGTTAGCTACAGCGTCCCAAATATCCAGAGCTCCTTTGTTAAGCCCCATCCATTCTGGAATTGAAGAGCCTTTGTTATCGAATAAAGAGAATTTATGCGTTGAAATTTGCTTACTCCAGTCCTCAAATCCTTTTTGCATATTGTCAAGCCAACTCTGAATAGGATCTTTCTGGCCTTCTGTCTGTCCTAAACTGTAACCTTGCTCTGCCAGTTTGTTGAAGCTTTTTCCTGTTTCAATAATTCTCTGAAACATCTCTGACACAGGGTCTGAAGCCTGTGGAGACACTAATCGCCACCACTGGTCGAGGGTTTGTGACCAGTCCGGAGAAAAAGGATTAGATCCCATGTTCGGGAAAAAAGGATTAGATCCCATGTTCGGAGAGAAAGGATTAGAACCTATGGTTGTCGGATTTGATCCAGATTGGCCTACCATATTGGCCCATGACTGCCAAAAATGTTGTTGATTTTTAAGCCAATCACCTTGCCAATCGCTGTCAGTTGGTACCATAATTATTACCCTATCTTAAGTTGTTGAATTATTAGGATTTGTATTTTACCAATTAAAGTTGTGCAGTGCAACATTATTTTGATTAGTTTTACTGATAGTATTCAAAGTTAAAATAAGTCAGCCAGCCCTATATCAATTCTGGTTCCATCTTAATTGCGCCACAAGGGCATTCAGTGGCACACAAAGCACAACCCTTGCAGTAGTCATATTTAAACTCAAAACGTTTGCCGGCGCCTAATTTAATTACCGCATTGTCTGGACATACACCATAGCAATTATCACACTCAAAACAGTTACCACAAGACATACAGCGTCTAGCTTCAAAAGCTGCGTTTGTCTCGTCAAGGTCGCCGACAACCTCGGCAAATCCAGACTGTCGCCTAACTACATCAAGCATTGGCCTTATGGTTCTTGGTGCATCGCTATAGTACCAAGTATTCATCATAGAGTGATCTGCTATTTCGTGCTTTTTGGATGGCTTTTGAAATTTTCCTTGTAGCCACTGATCAATATTTCTGGCGGCCTTTTTGCCATGACCAATAGCGACCGTTACATTGCGCTCAGACGGGACCATGTCGCCTCCCGCAAAAACCCCTTCAATAGCGCTCATCATATGGGCATCAACCTCTAATACTCCATCTTCGAGTTTAAGATCAGTTAAATTATCAAGCAATGATTCATCAACGTTTTGTCCTAATGCTTGAACAATAACGCTCGCTTCCATAGACTCAAACTTACCTGTAGGTTTCGATCTCTTACCATCAGCTTTCATTTTTTCCAGTATCATTTGGCCTTTCTTAATCTCACTGATGCTGCGCAAAGGAACAATTTCCACTTCCTCTTCGAGCGCTTCATTTATTTCTTCATAGTGGGCAGGCATTTTATCTTGGCTATTGCGTACAACCACCTTGACGCTTTTCGCACCCATGCGTACAGCTGATCTTGCCACGTCAATTGCTGTGTTGCCTCCGCCGTAAACTACAACATGCCCATGTAAGCCGGTAGCTACATCGTTCTCTATTCCGCGTAAAATTTCAATGGCGCTAAGGGACGGGATAGATTGATCTGACTTTATATCAATTAGTTTGCCATTTTGTGCGCCGATAGATAGAAAGACAGCGTCAAAACCATATTTTTCTTTTGTGGCAATGACGTCATCTATCTTAGTGTTGAGCTCAATTGTTACACCCATATCTTGTATGCGGTGAATCTCGGCATTGAGTTTTTCATTAGGCATACGATACTTGGGAATTCCATAACGCACCATCCCGCCAGATTTAGATGAAGATTCAAAAATTGTAACGTCATGTCCAAACAGTCTAAGATGGTAAGCACAAGCAAGACCAG
>CAJWTP010000063.1 GCA_913047325.1 uncultured Gammaproteobacteria bacterium | reverse complement strand
TTGGAGAATAATATGTCGACGCCTGGCAGTGATATTGAAATCGCCCGTGCAGCAACTACTGAATCGATTCAGGATATTGGTGAGAAGCTTGGAATCCCAGAAGAATTTTTGCAGCCCTATGGACACACCAAAGCCAAGGTCAGTTACGATTTTATAAAGTCTCTTGAGCCTCGATCAGATGGGAAACTAGTGCTCGTTACCGCTATTTCTCCAACACCTGCGGGTGAGGGCAAAACGACAACCAGCGTTGGACTGGGTGACGGTCTAAACAGGATTGGGAAAAATACAGTGATCTGCTTGCGTGAGCCCAGCCTGGGCCCATGTTTCGGGATGAAGGGTGGTGCGGCAGGCGGCGGTTATGCGCAGGTAGTTCCGATGGAGGATATTAATCTCCACTTTACCGGTGATTTTCATGCGATCGGTGCTGCGCATAATCTGTTGTCTGCATTGGTGGATAACCATATTTACTGGAGTAACGATCTGGAGTTAGATTCTAGGCGTGTCACCTGGCGCCGTGTGGTCGACATGAATGACCGAGCACTGCGTCAGATCACGACGTCTCTGGGCGGTGTAGCCAATGGGTTCCCGAGAGAGAGCGGATTTGATATTACAGTCGCGTCAGAGATTATGGCGATCTTTTGTTTGGCCGAAGATCTTGATGATCTAAAGCGGCGTCTAGGTAATATTATTGTCGGTTATCGACGAGATCGCACGCCCGTCCTAGCTCGAGACGTACATGCACCAGGGCCGATGACGGCTTTGCTCAAAGATGCGTTTATGCCTAATCTGGTCCAGACACTGGAAAATAATCCGGCTCTGGTCCATGGCGGGCCCTTCGCGAATATTGCACATGGCTGTAATTCGGTTGTCGCAACGAAAACTGCACTTAAGTTGGCTGATTATGTGGTAACTGAAGCAGGTTTCGGTGCTGATCTTGGTGCAGAAAAGTTTTTTGATATTAAGTGCCGCAAGGCTGGTTTGGCGCCTGATGTCGTCGTATTAGTTGCTACTGCCAGAGCCCTGAAGATGCACGGGGGTGCGGCCAAGAGTGATCTTAGTTCAGAAAACGTGGCAGCAGTCCAAGCAGGCCTCGACAACTTAGGGCGTCATTTACGTAACATCACCCAGTATGGTGTGCCGGTTACTGTTGCAATCAATCGATTTACAGCTGATACCGATGGAGAACTGAGTGCAATAAGTCGGTTTTGCTCCGGGTTTGGCGTAGAGGTGTTCAATTGCACCCATTGGTCAGACGGCGGTGCTGGTACAGAAGCACTAGCTGCGCATGTGGCAAAACTTGCGGACAGTGGCCGGTCTCAGTTCCGTACGTTGTATGATGACAAGCTCTCGCTTTGGGAGAAGGCGCGATGTGTCGCTCGTAATATATATGGCGCAGATGACATCATCGCAGACAAAAAGATTCGTGCGCAATTCGATGACTACAATAAAGATTATGGGCATTTCCCAGTGTGCATGGCTAAGACACAATACAGTTTTTCGACCGATCCAAATCTACTCGGTGCACCTTCGGGACATATGGTGCCTATTCGAGAAATTCGACTGTCGGCTGGTGCGGAATTCTTAGTGGTAATTTGCGGCGAGATCATGACCATGCCGGGCCTCCCTCGGGTACCCGCCGCAAACAACATCTCGGTCAATGAGCAGGGCGAAATAGAAGGTTTGTTTTAGTTTTTTGTCAGGTAAGGCGTCATCGTGGAGTCGCCGCTGGCTCGGATGCCTGGCTCTGCCCCCCAAAGAGTACGCTAATCACTTTAGAAGGGTGCAAAATACCAACAACTCTATCATTGGCGTCTACAACTGACACTGCCTTCGACTCGTTGAGTACTGCTTCGGCTACGGTTTCAATAATGGCGTCCTTCGAAACCTGTAGATCTCCAATATGTTCCGACGAGTTGATTGGTTCCATCACGGATTCTATTTTGAGCACCTTTTCCCTTGGGACTTCTTCGGTAAATTTGTGGACATACTCTGTCGCTGGATGGAGTACGATGTTAGCCGGGGTGTCCAACTGTTCAATGACACCGTCTTTCATAATCGCGATGCGATCGGCAAGGCGAAGCGCCTCATCAAAATCATGCGTAACGAACAGAATTGTTTTATTCAGAACCCCCTGTAGTCTCAAAAACTCATCCTGCATTTCTTTTCGAATCAGTGGATCTAAAGCCGAGAAGGGCTCGTCTAGGAACCAAATATCAGGTTCAATTGCAAGCGAGCGTGCGATCCCAACTCGTTGTTGTTGTCCGCCTGATAGTTCTCTAGGAAAATAATTCTCTCGCCCGCCAAGACCCACAAGTTCGACCATTTCCATTGCTTTTTTAATACTGTCCTGAGTCTTGCCTCCTTTTACCTGTAAGGGGAAAGCAATATTCTCGAGAACCGTTTTGTGGGGTAATAAGGCAAAACTCTGAAAGACCATACCCATCTTGTTTCGACGGAGTTCAATGAGTTGCTTGTTGTTCATCGCCAACAAGTCCTGTCCGTCTATATAAATATTTCCGGCAGTAGCGTCGGTTAACTTTGATATACAGCGAAGGAGTGTCGATTTTCCTGAGCCAGATAGGCCCATAACAACCAGCATTTCCCCTTTGAAAACCTCAAAAGATGCGTTATTCACACCAACTATGCAGCCGGCATCTTGAAAAGCTTTGGCGTCTACATTGCCCTGTACGCCCTCAAGCATCTTTTTAGCGTTTTCGCCAAATACTTTAAAAACCGAATCGCAGAGGATGACAGGTTGTTCCTTGTTAGTTGGCGCTATGCTGGGGGGCATAATTTGATATCCGATTAGTCGTTTGACACATGCTAAAGGCAATCGTATTGCTTCGCTAGGATACATTAAACGAGAAAAAAACTCTTCCCTGGTCGCCAAAGCCAGGGGAGAGATTTGGATCATTTACAGCCTTGTATCTCAGTGAAAGGCTTCTATACCTCTTCGTGACCAGTCGGTCGGTTCCTGGCAGTATCTTCATGGCTCGGTCTATTAGTGCCTACCAGTGCAGTCATTTGGCCGACATCCTGAATACTGAATGATCTCTTTGAGAACGCCGTGTAAGCAGTCGGATGGATTGTTGGGAATTTGTAATTGGCCGCTTTCTTCAGCCAACCCTTGGGCGAACAGACTAATCTATTCCTAAAAGTTTTTTTCTTTCAGTCGCCCAAGTTTGAATTAAATTATCTACTGCTAAACACATAAAGGATACAAATATACCTAATGTCAAACCGATACCTGCACCACCTTTTTTTGATAGTGCCCCCATGATTATTTGACCTAGATCTATTGTTCCAATTAGTGCACCAAGAATAACCATGAATAATGCGAATATAACGGTTTGATTTATTCCTAACATTATATGAGGGAACGCGAGCGGTAACTCGATATTAGTCCATCTTTGCAATCGTGATACTCCTGACATCGTTGCTGCGTCATGCAATGATAATGGAACACTATTAAGACCTTCTACAGTATATCTAGTGGCTGGAATCACCGCATAAACAATTGCAGCTATCATAACGGATGTGTCTGTGATTCCAAAAAGTAGGATTACGGGAATCAGATAAATAAATGATGGGAATGTTTGAAAGAAATCACAAATTGAAAGTATAGTTTTGCTAGCCAAACTATTTTGGGCACAAATAGATCCAACGACTATTCCTAAAAAAGCAGATATTAAAACAGCAAAAGTTGCCATGTAGGCTGTAATTAATGCTCTGTCCCAATATTCGGAAAGAGCTATAAACAGGATCAGGCTTCCAACTACTACAGCTGATCTTACACCTCCAACTATATAACCAGCACCCATTACAATAATAAACGTTGAAATGACAGGCATGCCTAAATAGGCATTTTTCATTGGTACAAGGACTGAAGTTATTAACCAAATATTAAATGCATTTAAATAGACAAAGAAAGTTTCCCAAATCCAATCAATACCGGCGTCTATAAATGGAGAAATAGTAAAACCTTTGTTAAAAGGCACATAGTACAAGTAGTTAATACTGTCTTTGAAGTATAGAGCTCCCAAGTAAGATAAAATAATTCCCAAAATCGTTAAAAGAATAAACAGTATGTAGGATCTATATTTTTGATAAAAATTTAAATTAGCAAAATAATCCTTTTGTTTGTTGGCCCACGCTAAAGAGTATTTATCTAGAATTACTGCTATTAAAACTACACACAGTCCAATTTCTGAAGCCTTCCCAATTTCCAGTGAATTTAGAGCAACTTTTAAATTAAATCCTAAGCCTTTAGCGCCAATGAATGCTGCGATGGTCGTCATTGCAAGGCACTGCATTATGACTTGATTAACGCCTATTAAAATATCTCTTCTTGCTGTTGGAATTAGAACTCTAAATAATAATTGAGTTCTATTACATCCACTCATTAAACCTGAGTCGACAATTTCTGGAGATATCTTTCGTAATCCAAGAATGGTTAACCTGATCATGGGAGGAGTTGCAAAGATAATAGTTGCGATAGCTCCCGCGTGATCTCCAACACCAAAAAGAACCATGACCGGAACTAGATAGGAAAAATGAGGCAAGGTTTGCATGCAATTCAATATTGGCTGAAGCGCTCCCTCGACAGTCTTGTTTAGATATCCCCATATTCCAAATCCTAGTCCTAAAATGAAACAAACAGGTGCAGATATAAGAACAAAAGATAAGGTTTCCATAGAGGGCTCCCACTGCCCAAAAATAGATAGATATGCAAATCCTATACCTGCGAGCAAGGCTAAACGAACACCCTGAAGTTGATATCCTAAAATTGAAGCGCCAGCTACTACAGCGGTCCAAGGTAAAGCGGGCCAAGATAACCATTTATTGGCATTGATCCATGTATCACTAAAAAATGCCGCCAAAGTTTGTGCCCCGCCCAGAAAGATTTCCCTAATAAAAATAATCAGGAATAAAACTGAACTGCCTATTGACCTAGTAATGATTCTAAAAATAGTTTTTTTCTCATAGTCATTCCAAAGTGGATCCCATATATCAACGGTGAACCATTTGAACATCAAATTATCAAGCAAAGTATTAATCCACAGAGGGACGTCTTTTAATAAGGGTGGTAATCTCCAAAAATAACTATTTTCCGATTGGGGTACTACAAAATAAGACAATAAGAAAATTAAAATCAAGAGACCGAATTGCATTGGCCTGGAGTTTTTAAAATTACTGAGCATTTTTTTAATTATTTCTAGACGAACCAAATAAACTCTTTAAAACCATCGCAAGATCAAGAGAATTAATGATTTCACCTTTGGCTGTTTTAATTGATGGGGAGCTATTTGGATTGGAGGTGCCCATCTTTCATTAATGCTATGCGATCAGCTAAACGAGGAGTCTCATCAAGATTATGAGTAACAAACACTATCGTTTTGTTAAGCATTCCTTGCGATCTTAAGAACTCATCTCGCATTGTTTTATTAGAGGATCAAGGGCTGAAAAAGGTGCGTCCAAAAACCAAATATCCGGTTCTACTGATTGAGATCTTGCCATTCCAATACGTGTTGTTTGGACTGTACCCCATGGTTAGGACAGGTGGCCGGTCAAAGTAAGTGGTTATCTTCTAGGTATTCGTATATTGGAACAGAAGGTAACATATCAGGAGTAAAAAACGTAGGAATCATTCCCTAGGTTTTATGCCAAAGTCCCTCTTACCGCAATCAGGGCCAATGAAACATCGAATGAGCTATTGTAGAGATTTGGCGTTGATACCATAGTGGTTGTGAAGTGGAAGAATCAATTGCCAGACGGTTCATCCGAGATGTTTGCCTCTGGCAAAGGTCTGGCACCTTACCCGGAATCCGAGATCAAGGCCCTTCAGTCCAAGATTGGCGAGATAATGTGTTCGTTGAGAGGTTGTGGCACAGTGGGAAGTAGGAGGAAGTGCATCTCAACGCGTGTGAATCGATATATGACGCCAAGCAAAGGCTATGCATCCTGCTTCTTAGAATGTTTGAGAACCTACTTTCTCTTGGTTTCTTCTAGAAACTTATTCCGCTATTACCAAAATTTGTAAACAGATTCACTCTTAACTACTGGCGAATTATTTAGACTTTTATATTTTTCTAACATGATAATTAATACTAAAGATTGAACTAATCGATCAATATTAAAACTACTAGGCAAAAAAAATCCTCCCTGATTAAGGGAGGATTCTCAGTAAAGCAACTTCTAAATTAATTTTTCCAAAGATCTATTTGCGCTCTGTGATTAGCAATAAATGCAGTTGCAGCTTCAGCATGACTCATACCTAGGTTGTCAACATTATTGGCCATCTCACCAATTTGAGGGGCATTAAAAGCCATTTTTGTATAGAACTTATAGGCATCTGGGTGAGACAGTGGGAATTTAATATGTGCAGCTTTTTTAAGCCAACCTTTTGGAGAACCACAGCCAGTAGTTTCTAACGTTCCGCCATTCTCTAGCCTGCATCCTTCGAAATAAGGAGGAAAGTCAATAAATGTAAACCCTGCTGCATCAGTAAAGTTTGGAGACCAGTTGAAGATAACTGTTCCACGGCCTTCTTTTTTAGCAGCTTCTAGTTCAGCCCATAGAGCATTAGCAGCACCTGCAAATTTTACAGTCCATAAATCATCAATACCTAGACCTTTAAGTCTATTGGGCATAACATCTCCGTGCCACTCTACAGGACCTTCCAACCAACGGCCTTTTCCACCTGAGTCAGCTGTAGCAAAATTTTTCGCACAATCAGGAGATTTTAGAGCTTCCCAACTAGGCAGACCGGGACATAATCCTTCATCAATAACCCAATTTGGAATACCCATTTCTTCAAATGTTATTAAGTCGTGGCTACCAGCGTCAATCAAGCCACCTTTGTCCATTGCTTCATAAAATGGGAGTGCCATTGTTGACTCCCAAGTTTCATGGGCTACGTGAAGATCGCCAATTCTGACAGCCTCATATCTTGAAGCCGATTCAGCTGGAACTAACTCTACTGTATGACCCATTTCTTCAAATACTTGAGCCATTACGTTAGCCATAACAATTTGGCTTGACCAGTTTAATACTGGAATTCTGATTGGGT
>CAJWTP010000062.1 GCA_913047325.1 uncultured Gammaproteobacteria bacterium | reverse complement strand
GCTTTGACACCCACCCACATCGAGGCTTTGAAGCGATTACCTATCTATTTAGTGGTGCCATGAACCATAAAGACAACCTCGGCAATGACTCTACTATCAGTGGCGGCGGTGCACAAATATTTTGTGCCGGCAGAGGCATAAGTCACTCTGAGATGCCTGCAGGGATAGAGGTCACAAGAGGTATACAATTTTGGATCAATCTAGAGAAAAAACTGAAAACAATCGAACCAAGTTATCAGCTGGTTTCAGCTGAAGAGCTCCCCGTGCTTGCTTTTGAGGGTGGTTCGAGAACTATTATCGCGGGCGAAGGCTCGCCAGTAAAACTACAAAATAGCATTGACTATGAATTTATTTCACTTGACAAGGGGGTAAGTTATAAGCTTGAGGGAATTGAGGGTCTGCATGGACTAATATACCTGTTAAGTGGAAAACTTGAGGTTGAAGGGGGGATGCTTAAGGACACACAGTCATTGCTATTCGATGGCGACAATAAATCACTGTCGATGCAGGCACACACCGAGTGTCGTTTGATGTTTGCCTCGGGCAGGCCGCACTTTGAGCCTATTAGACAGTTCGGCCCTTATGTTGACTAGCTTTTAGTTTTCCGGGATTGGTTCAACTATCAGCGTTGAATCGTCGGTACCGGTGATTCGAACTTTTTGACCAACGCTCATATCGAAACCCTTTGCAAACCACAACGACTCTCCCAGCTTCACCTTGTTAACATTGTTGTCAGTAGATACTACTGTGCACTCCTTGTCGATGTGATCTTTAGCTTTGCGACTTATCTCGTCATCTACTGTTCTCACAGGGAAATACCTTGTTGCTACATAGGAAGTGGCAGCTGAGAGCAAAACAAAAGTAACAAGCTGTATTCCTAAAGAGAGTTGCGGGTAAAGATATACAACAATACTCATGGTGACAGCTGACACACCGAACCAGAGCAAAAAAATTGACCACAAAAACAGTTCGGTAATCACCAATAAGAGGCCCAATATAAGCCAATGCAGATAACTAAAGCTTTCAAATAGCACTTCCATGGGGATGATTTTATATTTAATACAAGACGATGTTATGACTATAAATTAATGTAGATAATTCTTTTCCTCACTTGCACTTCAAAACAAGCGGCCCGACCTTCGTCAGGACCTTGCGCCTCTCCATCTTCCAAATTGATAACCCAATTATGTAATGGACAAGTTACTTTATGGCCGTGAACAATACCCTCAGACAAGACCCCGCCTTCATGCGGACATGAATTGTGTAAGGCAAATACACTATCATCTCTTGTGCGGAAAACTGCTATTTCCTGATGATCTGTTCGATACACTCTTGACCCTAATACTGGAATATCATCCAACGCGGTAACTTCTTTCCAACTAGACATAACGCTCCTTAATAATTATTGTGTAATGACTTCAAAATGGTGACTATGCACGCCTTCTACACGCTCTTTCCATGGGTCGATTTGGGTATTCTTCTGGGAGGCTAAGAATCTTGCATGTAGTGCTTTTCTATTTGCTTCATCATCTACTAATTGTTCAGTAATGAAAGACAAATTAATACGATCGATCCATTCCGCTGTTCTCTCTAAATAGAGTGCATGCTCACGATAAAGCTGACAATAAGCGCCCACATATTCAATCACTTCTTCTTCAGTTTGAACATTGGTTAATAAATCGGTAACTCTAACCTTAATACCGCCATTACCACCTACATGAAGTTCCCACCCTGATTGGACTGCTACCACACCAAAGTCTTTAATAGTTGCTTCAGCACAGTTTCTAGGGCAACCTGATACAGCCAGCTTGAATTTATGTGGCATCCAAGAACCCCAAGTCATTTTTTCCAACTTGACACCCATTGCCATTGAATCTCTGGTGCCGAATCTACACCAAGAACTACCTACACAAGTCTTAACCGTACGCAGTGACTTACCATAGGCGTGACCAGAAACCAAACCCCCAGCATTAAGATCTTTCCATACTTTAGGCAGGTCTTCTTTGGCTACACCAATTAAGTCAATGCGCTGCCCGCCTGTTACTTTCATAGCCGGAATGTTGAATCTGTCTGCTACATCAGCAATCGTTCTTAATTCTGTAGGTGTAGTAACTCCACCCCACATTCTTGGCACTACTGAATACGTGCCGTCTTTTTGAATATTGCCATGCGCACGCTCATTAATAAATCTTGATTGTGCATCGTCCACGTAGTCAGGGTTGGCAGCCAATAAATAATAGTTGACTTCAGGTCGGCATGAATGACAACCATCAATGTTTTTCCAGCCCATTATTGCGAATACTTCAAATACAGTTTCAAAGTTATTATTAAAAATATAATCATGGACTTCTTGTTTAGTATGTTCAGTGCAGCCACATAATGGTTTCGCCTGTGGCGATTCTGAATAGCCCAGCGTTGAATCGATTAATTGCTCCACCAAACCAGTGCAAGAACCACACGAACTTGACGCCTTGGTATGTGCGCGAACATCTTCTAGAGTGGATAGACCATGTTCGTTCATAGTATTAACAACATCGCCCTTGCATACACCGTTACAGCCACAAATCTCTGCTGAGTCATCCATGGCAGCAACCATATCAAGCGCACCATGACCAGAATCTCCGACATGTGCCTGACCAAACATTAGGCGATTACGCACATCAACAATATTACTCTCATCTTTCATTAATTGGAAATACCATGAGCTATCAACGGTGTCTCCATATAGCACTGAACCGATAATTACGTCATTCTCAATAACAATTTTTTTATACACACCTCTAGCGGCATCTTCAAAAACTACATCTTCACTATTCTCTGTGCCATTAAAATTACCAGCCGAGAAAAGGTCGATATCGGTCACTTTCAATTTAGTTGAGGTAACTGAGCCTTCATACAGCTCACCACCATTTTTTGCAATTTGCCGCGCACAAACTTTAGCTTGTTCGAACAAAGGCGCAACAAGACCGTAACAACGACCGCGGTGCTGTGTGCATTCGCCAACTGCATAAATGCTAGACTCAAAAGCCTGCATCGCATCATTAACGACTATCCCTCGTTCGCAGTCAATACCAGATTTTTGTGCCAGTTCAATATTGGGTCGAATGCCAACCGCCATCACTACCAAATCAGCATCGATGACTGAACCGTCCGAGAATTCAATCTTTTCCACACGCCCACTATTGCCGGCAATTAATCTCTGGGTTTGTGCTTTTAACTTGAATTGCATGCCTTTCTGTTTCAGTGATAGCAGTAGCATTTGTGATGCTTTTGAATCTAGCTGCATATTCATCAAATCCTCTAATAAATGGACTACGGTGACATTCATGCCTTGTTTAATTAGACCATTTGCCGCCTCTAAACCAAGCAATCCACCGCCAATTACAACGGCATTTTTATAATGCTTTGAAGCATCAACCATCTTCTTAACATCTGCAATATCCCGGAAGCTAATAACACCCTCTAAATCATTACCCTCTATCGGCAAAAAAAATGGCTTGGAACCGGTTGCAATTAGTAATTTATCGTATTTGAATGACTTGCCATCAGCATCAAAGACCAGCTTATTTAGTTTGTCAATTGCTGTAATGGTTTGACTTGTATGTAGTCTAATATTGTTTGCCTTGTACCAGGCAATATCATTGATCATGATTTCATCAATGTTGGTTTCATCGGCTAGTACTGTTGAGAGCATAATACGATTGTAGTTACCGTAGGGTTCACTGCCGAATACGGTAATATCAAATTCCTCATCTGTCACCTTTAATAACTCTTCCAGTGTTTTGACGCCAGCCATACCGTTACCAATTAATATCAACTTCTTCATCACTTCTACCCTAACTAACCAACATCAACAACATAAAAATATTCAATGCAAAAGACAATGCAAAAAATAATCTGTATTTCTTCAGTATGGAATTTATTGGCTGTTTAGCTCTTGTTACTGCTAAAAACTGCGAATTTGGCTGTTCCAAATCGAATAAAAATTCTGACAAGGCTTCATAACGACTTGATTCCTCTAGATTACATGCCTTGTGAATAGCTCCATCAATCCATATTGGCACATGTGGATTATGTTGCAGTACTGTCCCATAAGATAGCTTTATTAATTTTTTAATTGTTAGGTCTTTATTTAATTTTTCTTGATAAGGCAGCTTGGATGAAAACATCTCGTAAACGATAACACCTAGGCTAAATTGGTCAGACAATCTGGATACCCTGTGTTCTAATATAACCTCAGGGGCTGTATAACCCTGAGTACCCGGATTGCCAACAACACTAATTGGAGTGGTAAGTTCTGCGATACCCGCAATCCTTGCAGAGCCGAAATCAATCAACTTAACCTGGCCAAACTGATTAATCATAATATTTTCAGGCTTTAAATCGCAGTGAAGCATTTCCTGACGATGAAATCCTCTCAATCCCTGGACAATTTGCTCCACAATTTTTACTACCGCCTTAATATTCGGTTGCGGATTGTCATTCATCCATTGTCTAAGTGTTTGCCCTTCAACGTATTCCATTGCGTAAGCTAAAAACTTACTTTGTTCCTCGTTATTATGAATCTGCACAACATTAGGACAGTGGATTCTTAACCCTACCCATTCCTCGTAAATAAAGTGTTTTAAATATTGGGCATCGTCCTCAAAATTAATTGAGGGTGTTTTAAGTGCCACTAACTGATTGGTGTGAATATCTCTGGCACGATATATTTGAGTTCTATTGCTAGCATGAATCAATGATTCAATTTCAAAACCATTGATTTTCATGCCGCTTTGTAAGTCTGGCGGTATGGGTCTTTGAGTTAATTCATCAAATGCCTCGTCAAGACGTTTCTCTGGCAGTTGATTGACACTACAAATTATTGCCGAAGCATTGTCTTGACTTCCTTTGGTTATTGCCATCTCAACCAAATCCTCGACTGCTGTCTTTTGGTTGATTAATGATGCCATTTCTGTATGTTCTAAGTAGTTATGAACACCATCCGTGGTTATCAAGAATTGATCGCCTAACTTAAGATCGAGTGTTTGAAAGTCTGCCTGCACTTCTAAGTCAAAACCTATCGCTCTTGATAGAGAAATTTCTTTTTGATTAACTTTAATTGAATGATCTTTCGTTAACTGTCTTAAAATGCCATCCCTGTGCCGATATATCCGAGAGTCGCCAACATGAAACAAATAAGCAGTGTTTGACTTGACAATTAATGCGCTCATAGTAGATAACATTGATGATGCCTTATCAACGCGCGTAGACTGCGAATACAAATACTCGTTACAAGAATATAAATAACTGTTTAGTGCTGTAATTACCTTGGTTGCACAATGCTCTGTACTCCAAGAGTCTGGTGTTGCATAGTAATCAGTCAAAAAGCCTCGTGCGCAATCATTACTGGCCTCTTTTGCTCTTTCACAAGCGCTAACACCATCAGCAATAACACTTACAATACCTTTACTCTCCAGAAGATGATCTTGAGGCACATAGAAAGCACAAGCATCTTGATTTTCATCTTTAATTCCAGCAACGGAGTGGGATTGAATTGTTACCTGCAATTGTTTCATTAGCAACTCACCTTAATAATCTCAACCGTGCCATCCTCTAAGACTTCGGTCATGTGTCCTTTTGGCTCTTCCAAAAAGACTACAATCGTTATCAGTGCTATGGCGCTAGCCACTCCAATCAGTGCAAAAAATTGATTGTAGTCCACTAGAGAATTCACTATCAGAAACACTACAGCACCGACATTACCAAATGCTCCAACCATGCCGGCTATCTGCCCTGTTAATCGTCTTTGAACTAGTGGTACCATTGCAAAAACCGCTCCCGATCCTGCTTTAGAAAATATACCAGCAAATACAGTTAATCCAACGACAAGCCACACAGACCAGTCCTTATCAACATAACCTAAAGATAGAAAACTTAAAGTAACGCCTGAAAAAGATACAATTAATATCAGCTTTCGACCAAATTTGTCACTCAACCAACCACCGCCAGGTCTGGCAATAAGATTGATAAATGGATAAACACCTGCCAATAATGCGGATGTTATTTTTGACAGCCCAAACCAATCCACATAAAACATCGCCAGCATTGAAACTACAGCCAGTTCTGTTCCAAAAGTAACCAGATAAGCCCAATTTAGAATTGCTACTTGCTTGAACTTGTATTGGTGCTTTTTAGGTATAGGGTTTTTTCTAGAGTCGGCATTTATACTGCAAATTCTAAGTACTTGAAATAGATAAACTACAATCAGTGTGGCGTAGATTGTTAACTCTACTGTTGATGAAATCAAACCCATTCCAGAGGGCGATAATTTCCAGGTCAATAGTGCTAAGGCAAGGTAGAGAGGTATGTTCATTATGACATAAATGACAAGATCGGACAAGCTGCTAACCTCCATAGAACCTGATTTCTTGGGCTTAAAATAAGTAGATCCTTTAGGAGTATTAGAGACACTAAGGTAATAGTAAACACCGTAAATAATGGCTAATACACTTGCCAATGTAATTGCATATCGCCATCCATCAGCATCACCAAAGCTTGCAGCAATAAAAGGCAATGCCATTGCAGCGCCAGCTGAGCCAAAATTACCCCAGCCGCCATAAATACCTTGCGCGATACCAGTTTGCTTAGCTGGGAACCATTCGGCAATCATTCGAATACCAACCACAAAACCAGCGCCAATAAAACCCAACAGGAATCGCATAAAAGCCAGCTGGTCATACGAACTCATCCAAGAAAATGCAATTGAAACAAGCCCACCAAGTATTAGAATGGAGGAAAACAGGGCTTTAGGACCTAGTTTATCAACCAGCATACCAACCACGATTCTTGCTGGAATGGTCATTGCAACATTTAGAATCAACAATACTTTGGCCTGCTGATCTGTCAACCCTAGTGCCTCCTGGATAAATGGCATCATGGGTCCTAAACTCAACCAAATAACATACGTTATAAAAAAAGCAAGCCATGTCAAATGCAAAATGCGGTACTTACCTTGAAATGAGAACAGCTTAAATCCGTCTTCCACTAATAAAACTCCAAAAAAATGACCTATGGAGATTACTATGTAAGTAATAATCCCTATAGGCCTCAATGCCAAAAAAAATGTTAGGCTGCACTACCACTATTCGGCCAACGCAACTTTTCGTTGACGAAAAAAAACGCTTACTTGATTTTTTCTATAAAAAATCAGAGTAAACGCCAATGTTAATTGTTGCCGCCATCCT
>CAJWTP010000061.1 GCA_913047325.1 uncultured Gammaproteobacteria bacterium | reverse complement strand
AAACCCCAAAACAACATACTTTCACTTACAGCAGCAACAGAAGGCTGTAAATGAATAATCTTTATGATGTTTTTATTATTGGGGGAGGAATCAATGGCTGTGGCGTAGCAAGAGATACTGCAGGCCGTGGTTATAGTGTTTATCTTGCAGAAAAAAGCGATATTGCGAGCGGAACATCATCTGCCTCCTCTAAATTGATACATGGTGGTCTGCGTTATTTAGAAAACTATGAATTTTCTCTTGTGAGAGCATCCTTAAGAGAGCGAGATATTCTGATAAAAATTGCTCCGCATATTATAAGTGAGATGCGCTTTGTTCTGCCACATCACAATAACCTTCGGCCAGTATGGCTGCTTAAACTGGGTATGTTGCTGTACGACAACCTATACTCTTCCAAGTACATTAAGCGCTCTTCCTATATCAAGATTCCTTTTCATGAATCCAAATCAACTTTGACAGAAGCTTTTAATAAAGGTTTTGAATATTCTGACTGTATAACTGACGATGCAAGGCTTACAGTTTTGAATGCCGCTGATGCCAAGAGATTGGGTGGCGATATTAATACCAGAACAATGGTAAAAAATATGGAGCAAAAAAAAGGCGTCTGGAATATTGAGGTCATGGATACAATTAGCAATGAAACAAAATATGTTCAGGCAAAAGTTGTAGTAAACGCTACGGGTCCGTGGGTAGATAGTTTTTTAAAGAATCATTCCAAACAAACCAAGGTTGACAACATAAGGCTAGTTAAGGGAAGTCATATCGTTGTTAAAAAGTTATTCAATCATAGTTACGCATATATTTTTCAAAATAGCGATGGGAGAGTCTTTTTTGCTGTGCCATGGGAAAATGAATTTACATTTATTGGTACTACAGATGTTGATTTTATGGGCGATCTTGATAATTTTTCAGCCTCTGGTGATGAGATTAACTACCTATGTAAATCTGCAAATCAATACTTCAGGAGCGCTATATCAAGCAACGATGTTATCAAGCACTGGAGTGGTGTGCGCCCTCTTTATCATGATGGTTCAACAAAAGCTCAAAAGGCATCACGTGATTACACAATAAAAGTAGATAGTCGAGACAATAAAAGCGCTCTGATTAACATATTTGGTGGCAAGATGACAACATACAGGCAGTTGTCTGAGGAGGTGACAAACAAAGTTGGGTCAATTTTAGGTGAAAAAAAATCTCCTTGGACGAGTGATGTTCATTTACCAGGTGGAGATTTTTTATTAACTGAAAAAACAAAAATAGTTGATGGCCTTGCAAAAAAATATGACTATTTAGATGTCGACTACATTCAGCGCTTATTTAACTCGTATGGCACTAGAGTGGAATACATCCTGAAAAATGTTTCCAGTATTGACGACCTAGGTCTGCATTTTGGCAGGGATTTATATCAAGTTGAGGTTGACTATCTGATGCAAGAAGAATTCGCGCTTTGTCCTGAAGATGTGCTTGAAAGAAGAACCAAACTGTATCTTTTTTTAGATTATGATAAGATTGAAAATCTGGATAATTATATGCAGAATAAAAAGGAAGGTTAGACTCAAAATATAGCAGTATATATCAATAAATCATACTTCAGAAAAATGGCTAAATCAAAAAAATACATCTTGTCGATAGACCAAGGCACTACCTCTTCTCGCGGAGTTTTATTTGACTCAAACTATCAGATTGTATCGATAGGACAGAAGGAATTTACTCAGATTTTTCCTCGTTCAGGTTGGGTTGAGCATGATCCAGAAGAGATCTGGCTTTCCACTCTAGATAGTTGTAATTCTGCAATTTCAAAGGCAAAAATATCTCCAGATCAGATAGTCTCGATAGGGATCACCAATCAACGTGAAACAACCGTTGTTTGGGATAAAGAAACCGGAAAACCGGTCTACAATGCAATCGTTTGGCAAGATAGAAGAACTTCTAATGAGTGTCAAAATTTTCGAGAACTTGGTCACGAGTCAGTTGTTACAAAGAAGACAGGGCTTTTGTTTGACCCGTATTTTTGTGCCACTAAAATTGCCTGGATTCTCGACAATGTACCCGATGCACGTAAAAAAGCCAACAATGGAATGCTTGCGTTTGGCACAATTGATAGCTTTTTATTATGGCGCCTTAGTGGCAAAAAGGTCCATTCAACTGATGCCACTAACGCTTCTAGAACGCTTTTGTACAATATCCATGAGGGTTGTTGGGATGAGGACCTGCTAAGTCTATTTAACATACCAAAATCAATGCTACCAAAGGTCTGTGATAGTGCCGCAGAATTTGGCTACACAGAGGCAAAAATATTTGGCGTTCAGTTACCAATATCGAGTTTAATTGGAGATCAACATTCTGCCCTTGTGGGTCAAGCCTGCTTTGAGCCAGGAATGGTTAAATCAACCTATGGTACTGGCTGTTTTGCCTTGATTAATACTGGTGAAATAGCCGTAGCATCAAGCAACAAATTACTAACTACTATAGCCTTTCAACTCGACAACAAGCCTTGCTATGCCCTGGAAGGCTCGATTTTTGTAGCGGGCGCCGCTGTCCAGTGGCTTCGAGACAGTCTGAAATTTATAAAAACTGCTGACCAATCTGAAAAGCTTGCACTGCAAGCAGATCCACATCAGGATGTCTATCTGGTGCCAGCTTTTGTTGGTATGGGTGCGCCCTATTGGGATCCCGATTGTCGTGGTGCATTATACGGGTTAACAAGAAATACTGGCGCGGCTGAAATAACTAGAGCGGCCCTAGAGTCAGTCTGTTATCAAACCTCTGACTTATTGGTCGCGATAGAAAAGGATTGGCAAAATAATAAGACAAATATTATTAGAGTTGATGGAGGGATGGCCGCATCAGATTGGACAATGCAAATGCTTTCAGATATATTAAATTTACCGGTTGACCGTCCAACGAATCTAGAAACAACAGCTTTGGGGGCGGCATATTTAGCTGGAATGCAGGTCGGCTTCTATCCATCACCTCAAGATTTTGCAAAATCTTGGAACTCAGATAAACGTTTTGTTTCCAAAATGTCTGATGATGTTAGACAAAAAAAGCTTGCTGGTTGGAAAGATGCGGTAAAGCGAACCTTGAGCAATCTAGATAATTAAGTTGACATAAAGTATGATGACTCAAGCAATAATAGAATTAACAATCTTTTATTTTGGATTCAAAAATAATTACTATGATTGTTATAGAAAATATGGCAAAACTCCTAATTTTAGAAATTCTACTTAAAAAAGAAATATGATAACTTGTGTTGGTTCAGTTTTTCTTGATAACATCATTAAAATTGATTCTTTCCCTCAAAAGCCCATAAAAGTACTGACTAAAAGTCTTGAAAAACGTCTGGGAGGTCCTGCAGCTGTCGCTAGTTGTGTAGTTGCTAGATTGGGTGTTGAGTCAGATTTTGTAGGTCGTTTTGGAGATGATGAGGCAGCCAATTTCTTAAAATCAGAGCTCAATCAGTTTAGGGTTAAATATAACAAATCTCTAACCATAAGTGGTGCAATGTCTTCACAAAGCCACATCTTTGAAGATTCTCAGGGCGAAAGATTACTGGCGGCATACAACGATAAAAAACTATTAGAGGACAAAAGTCTGCCAGATTTAACTTTTACAACTGAACAATCATATTTAGTTGATATTCGTTGGATTGAGGCAGCTCATTATGTTGCACAAATGTCTCAAAAAAACAGCGTTAAATGTGTTGCTGATTTGGATAATTATTCAAATAATAACTTAATAGAGGGAATCGTAAACGCAGCATCTCATCCTGTTTTTTCTGAAACAGGTCTATTTGAATTTACAAAGGAAAAATCTGTAATTGACTCTTTAAAACAACTATACAAAAAAAACAACAAGTTTTATGCCGTTACGCTTGGCCCAGAAGGTGTTTATTGGATTGATAAAGGCGTCATTTATCATTCTAGCGCACCAAAGATTGAAGCTGCTGAAACAAATGGTGCTGGCGATGTATTCCATGGTGCATTTGCCACATTTCTACATAACAAAAAATCCATAAAAGATTCTATTGAGTTGGCAACAGCTACGGCATCTTTAAAATGCACTAATAGTGGAGGCATTCATTCAATCCCCGAATATGCAGATTTGTTGATTTTTTCAAGACAGGTAAAAACAACAGTGGAAGCTGAATAACAATGAAAAAAGTTTTAATTACTGAATTTATGGAACAAGATAGTGTAGACACTATTGCTAAAAAGTTCGAAGTTACGTATAACCCTAGTTTAAGTGAAAACAATGAAGAATTAGCTTCCCAAATAGGCTTTTTTGACGCCATCATTGTGAGGAATAAAACTCAGCTTAATGAGAGCTTATTAGTAGCAACAAACAAACTAAGATTTATCGGAAGGTTAGGTGTTGGTCTAGATAATATAGATACAAACTATTGTGAAAATAATAATATTGTTGTCCAGCCTGCGACAGGAATGAATGCACATTCTGTTGCCGAGTATGTCATTAATTGTTCTTTATCGTTATTGAAAAATATACCTCTTGCGCACCAAGGGACAGTGAGCGGAAAATGGCCACGAACCACTATTAAGTCAAGAGAGCTACAAGGTAAAACTATGGGTTTGCTTGGTTTTGGAGTTATTGGTAAAAAAGTGTCCATTCTAGCCCAAGCATTTGGATCTAGGATTGTTGCCTATGACCCATATATTCTTCAATCTGATGCTGATGAATACAGCGTATCTTTGGTTACACAATCAGAACTTTTTGAGTGCTCAGATATTATTTCAATCCATCTACCTCTTACCGATGAAACAAAAAACCTGTTGGATTATAGCTCTTTCTGTGAAATGAAAAATAAACCAATTATTATTAACTCATCTAGAGGCTCGATAGTCAACCAGAAAGACTTAATAAAGGCATATAAGGATAGTTTAATTAGCGGCTTTGCTTTGGATGTTTATGAGTCTGAGCCAGTCAAAGAAAAGTTTTTTAGCAAAATTTCAAATACAATGAATTGTATATTAACCCCTCACACTTCAGGTGTTACAGTAGAATCAAATGTAAGGGTAAGTCAATTCATTGCAGAAAAAGTAATTCACTTTTTATCAGCCAATAATTAGATAATCATCTAATAATACTTGTATTTCTTTTTTTCTTATTTCCGAGGCAAAACACCCATTAATACTGTTTTGTACTAGTTGATTTGCCTGTTTTTTTGAAAGAGACAAGTGTTGGGATAACTCATTGAAATTTTCGGTAATATAGCCGCCAAAATATGACGGGTCATCTGAATTAACGCAAACACTTAAACCCAATTCTAGCATTTTTAGTATTGTGTGTTCTGACATACTCTCGAACACTTTAAGCTTGACATTTGACAAGGGGCACATTGTCAATGGAATTTTCGATTCAATCAGACGGACTACTAGTTCGGTGTCGTCAAGAGCCCTGACGCCGTGGTCGATTCGCTCTACAGCTAAATTGTCAAGGGCGCTCCAAATGTAACCTGCAGGACCCTCTTCGCCTGCATGGGCAACCAATTTTAGTCCAGACTCTTTAGCCAGAGAGAAGACCTGCGAAAATTTCTCAGGGGGATGGTTAAGTTCAGAGCTATCCAGACCAACCGCATCTATCTTCTCTAGATGGGGCTTTGCCAATTCTAAAGTTTCTATCGCCTCGGATTCGCTCAGGTGGCGCAAAAAGCACATGATAAGGCAATAGGTAATACCGAACTCCTTTTCGCCATCCTCAAGCGCTCGGCAAATTCCAGAGATAACGGTTGCAAAAGAGATCCCCCTAGAGGTGTGCGTTTGGGGGTCAAAAAAGGGCTCTATGTGGACAACGTTTTGTTCGTGGGATTTGTTTATATAGGCCCAGGTCAGGTCATAGAAGTCTTGTTCAGACTGTAATACTTGAGCGCTCTGATAGTAGATATTCAGGAAGTCCTGGAGATTATTAAATTGATATGCAGCTTTTGCTTCTTCGACATTGTTGTAGGGCAAGGAAATAGCGTTTCTTTGAGCCAATTCGAACATTAATTCCGGCTCTAAAGTTCCCTCTATATGGAGATGCAGTTCAATCTTTGGTAGTTTATTTAACCAGTCGTATGATGGTTTAGACATAACACATTATAAAACATTTCAACTCCCAATAATGAAATCGCACCCGGTTAGGGTGCGATTAACATTAAAGCTTGAATGAATTTTTATTAGTTAGGATACTTACTGTCAATTCCTTCTACATAGAAATCCATAGTTATGATGTCAGGGAACATAGGTGGCGTTTCACCATCTGCCAACCATGGGCTACCATCTTGCCTGTTGATAGGTCCAGTGAACGGATGAACAGAACCAGTCATAACATCAATAATAGCTTTCGATGCTTCGTTTTTAACATCAGTAGGCATATTAGTCATTCGTGCAAATTTCACCATACCTTGTCTGATTCCATCAAATGTATCAGTTGAAGTCCATGTTCCATCTTTAACTCCTTGAACTTGTCTAAGGTAGTATGGACCCCAGTCATCAATAATTGAAGTTAGGTGAGAGGTTGGACCCCATGCAGACATGTCAGACGCCTGACCAAAAGCATATACGCCCTCTGTCTCTTCAGCAACAGTCATAGCAGCTGTTGAGTCGGTATGCTGCATAATGATATCTGCACCCTGAGCGATCAATGCATTAGCTGCATCTGCCTCTTTACCTGGATCAAACCAAGTGTAAACCCAAACAATTTTGATTTGTACATCAGGGTTAACAGATCTTGCCGCTAGGAAAGCAGAGTTAATGCCACGGATAACTTCAGGGATTGGGAATGACGCAATGTAACCAATTACGTTGCTTTTTGTCATTCTGCCTGCAATCTTACCTATCACGTGTCTGCCTTCATAAAATCTCGCCGAATAGGTTGAGATATTATCAGTAGGACGCTTATATCCTGTTGCATGCTCAAATTTAACATCTGGATAACGCGCTGCCACCTTTATTGTGGGCTCCATGTATCCAAACGATGTGGTGAAAATAATATCGTTTTTCCTCGCAAGGCTGGTAATAACTCGAGCAGCATCGGAATTCTCAGCGACACTTTCTATACGTGTTATCTCTACATCATCACCCATATTATCTTTAACATAATTTGCCCCTTGATCATGGGCATAAGTCCATCCATGATCTCCCGTAGGACCAATATAAACAAATGCCGCTTTTACAGGGTCAGCGAAGGTACTACTTGTAAATGCCAACATTAAACTTAATAACGAGAGCTTTAAAATACTCGTTAATCTTCGATTAGACATATTTCTTCTCCTTTTTATTATTTAACAGTTTTGTTTCTTTTGTTGCTTAGCTTTTAATCTATACCTTGTTGAATAGAACTAGGTAGTTGAATGAAATATTCTACCCAAACAATTAGGCATTGTGCGGTTTGTTTTATTTTTATCCCTCATTCTTAAGCTCACCAAAATGGCAATAGTTGCTAGATAAGGCAGCATTGACATGTATTGTGCGCTTATTCTGATATCAAACCCTTGGGCATGAAGTTGCAGAATTGTAATGCCTCCAAAAATTACCGCACCCAATATGATTTTAAAGGGTTGCCATGATGAAAAAACAAC
>CAJWTP010000060.1 GCA_913047325.1 uncultured Gammaproteobacteria bacterium | reverse complement strand
GACTCTCAACAACATCTTCAATATTTGGCCCATCAAGTGTATTGATTGACTGTTTATCCAGGTGATATTTAAGTTGATCTACAAGTTCACTAATTCCTGTTGATTTTATATAGCTTTGATTTAACCAAACTAACTTGTCATGATTAAAGCTTGCGGGAGCTTTATTTATATTATTTAAATCAAATAAATCAATCATTTCGCTAATAGAAAACAACTCTTGATCGCCGTGTGACCATCCTAAGCGAACAATATAATTTAACAAAGCTTTCGGCAAAAAGCCTTCATCTCTATAAGACAAGATATTTACAGCGCCATGTCTTTTAGATAAACGCGCTCCATCTCCACCAAGAATCATGGGCACATGTGCAAAACTTGGAAGATTCCAACCCAAGGCTTTATACAAGTTTATTTGTTTTGGGGTGTTGTTTATATGGTCATCCCCGCGGATGACGAAATCTATATCCATATCATGATCGTCGACAACCACCGTCAAGTTATATGTTGGCGAGCCATCAGCTCTGGCAATGATTAGGTCATCCAACTCGCTATTGGAAAATTCAATGTTGCCCTTAACATAATCCTTAAAAAGAACCTGTCCTTCGTCTGGATTGAGAAATCGAACTACTCCATTAGTGAGATTTTTTTTTCGACAGCAGCCGTCATATTTAGGCTTTTCACCACTTTTCACCAAATCTTCACGAAGGGTGTCTAGACGCTGTTTAGAACAATTACAGTAATAAGCCTTACCATAATCGATAAGCGATGAAATTACAGTCTGATAGCGCTCAATCCTGTCACTTTGAAATATTGGGCCCTCGTCATAGTCTAGACCTAGCCAATCCATGCCTTGCAAAATAACGTCCACAGATTCTTTTGAAGAGCGCTCTTTGTCAGTATCTTCAATTCGAAGTATAAATTTACCTTGATTTTTTTTAGCCCAAAGCCAGGCAAAAAGTGCCGTTCTAGCGCCTCCTATGTGTAAATATCCGGTAGGTGAAGGGGCGAATCTTGATTTCATTATTTATACATATTTTGTGTAAAACAGTTAACTACAAATTGCTCCGATTTATAGCTCTATAGAGTTGTTATATAGCTTTAATTATAAAGGCTTTTTTGACCCACACAACAATTCAAATGAAGTGCTAATTTTACACTGTTATAATGATTTACCAACATGCAAATAAGCCAGTCAATTAATGGAATTTACGCAACAGAATATCAATCAAAACAGCGTCGTTTCGGTTGCTGATTCAGCGATTATGCTTTCTCACACCAAACTTAAAACACCGTGCTATATTTCTGCGAGTCATTTTGAAGAGGTATCGATACCTTCCCTTGATTTGATAAACAAGGAATCATTATTTCCATTAATGGTCGATGAATCGGTTGATTTGCTGATCATTGGAACTGGCAAGACACCGAAATTTCTTTCACCTAAACAGCAAGTGGAATTATCCGAAATAGGTCTTACTCTTGAATGCATGAACAATGTTTCTGCTTGCAGCAGTTTCAACTTACTGCTTGCCGATGCAAGGTCTGTGGGTTTACTGATTCTATGATCTCTTCTTTAGTTAAATATTCCAAGGCTTTCTATAGATATTTCAAAATTGATGTACCTCTATTTATATTGGTTATTATTCTTGCTGCTTTTGGTTTGCTTATTCTTTACAGCAGTTCCGGCGGATCTATAGATCAAGTCTATCGTCAATTAACTCGCTTTGGCGTAGCGGCTGTAGTCATGATTGTTGTATCACAAATACCGCCACTATATATAAATAGGGCTGCACCAACCTTAATCGCTATAGGTATTTTCTTGTTAATTCTAGTTTTACTTTTTGGCAGCAGTGGAGGTGGGGCGCAGAGATGGTTAAACTTGGGCTTTATTAAGTTTCAACCCTCAGAAATGATGAAAATTATTGTGCCTATATCAATAGCATCAATATTAAGTGAAGGAGCGCTCCCTCCTAGAGCAATATTGACTCTAATATCATTAGTAGTAATTATGGTCGTCGTAGCGCTTATAGCTATGCAGCCAGATCTTGGAACTTCACTTTTAATCGGGGCTTCAGGAGTTTATGTGTTGTTTTTCTCAGGTGTTAACATTCATCTGGTAAAAAATGCTTGGCTAAACTTAGGTCTCCTTTTGGGAATACTGGGTGGTTCACTCTATGTCGCCTGGAATTACCTACTAATTCCCTATCAACAAGAACGGATCCTAACTTTGTTCAAGCCAGAATCTGATCCTCTGGGCTCTGGCTATCATATTATGCAATCAAAAATTGCAATCGGCTCTGGCGGACTTACTGGCAAAGGACTCAATAAAGGTTCGCAGTCTCAGCTCGACTTCGTGCCAGAATCATCAACCGATTTTATTTTTTCAGTTTTAGCTGAGGAAACTGGGTTTATAGGAGTTCTTTTCCTGCTATTTATATATCTGCTAGTTATCTATCGCTGCATGGACCTTTCAATGCGATGCGAGGACAATTTCTCAAGACTATTAGGCGCAAGTCTTACCTTTATCTATTTTACCTATGTCTTTGTAAATATTGGCATGGTGTCAGGCCTACTTCCTGTGGTCGGAGTTCCATTGCCGTTGATAAGTTACGGCGGATCTTCTTTGATTACTTTAATGACTAGCATTGGAATTATTATGTCGATCTATAAACATAAAACGCCTCGCTATTTAAAATAAGCAATGTTCTTTGCAAAAAAGCGTTTTTTTTCCTAAATATAGCCTTTGTTAGATTGATGATGATTTCTATTTAAAACTTCTTCAAGAGTTTATTAAACCTTTGTAACATTTCTCGTTATAATCATCTTAATTCGCCAAAATGTTGTCTTGTTTTTAAGCTCTCAGAAGACAAATAAACAACTTAATTTAATTAAACATACAAAACAATTCTATGAAATTATTTTCAACCATTAGATTCCTAAAGCTCTTTGCTATAATCATTTTAAGCTTTAACGCAATGGCTGAAGAGCCGCGCTTCTATATACCCGACGCGCCAGAAATTGGCGCCTCCTCCTATGTAGTTATGGACCATAACTCTGGACAAATCATAGCATCAAACAATGAAAATGAAAGAAGAGCTCCTGCAAGCCTAACAAAATTAATGACCTCATATGTCGTCTTTCAGCGCATTAAAGAGGAGTTCATTGCTTTGGATGATGAAGTAAAAATAAGCGAAAAAGCCTGGAAAACTATTGGCTCAAAAAGCTTCATCGAAGTTGGAAAAAATATCAAACTTGAAATACTGCTTAAAGGCATGATCATTCAGTCTGGCAATGATGCTTCTGTTGCTCTTGCTGAACATGTTGCCGGCTCTGAGGGCACCTTTGTACTGTTTATGAATGACTATGCACAACAACTTGGCATGCTTAATAGCCGCTTTGAAAACTCTTCAGGTCTGCCACACGATGAGCAATACACTTCAGCCAAAGATATGGCAATACTTTCCTCAGCAATGATTCGTGACTTTCCCGATTTATATAAATGGTATAGAGAAAAGGAATTTACATATAACAATATCACTCAACGTAATCGCAACAAACTTCTTTGGACTGACAGTACTGTAGATGGACTAAAAACTGGATACACCGAAAAGGCTGGTTACTGTCTAGTGACAAGCGCAAAGAGGGTTGGAATGAGGCTTATCTCGGTGGTTATGGGCTCTAAAAGTGCCACAGTACGTGTTTCTGAGACAGAAAAACTCTTGGATTATGGTTTTCGTTTCTTTGAAACCCAGTCGATAGATGATGTTTCTCAGGAAGTGCCTGTTTATAAATCAGAAAAAAGTAATATAAGGGTCGGCGTCAAGGGTTCATCTTACCTCACCTTGCCTCGTAATCAATTTAAGTATATTACTCATACAATTAATCTTGACGAAACACTTATGGCGCCTATAGCTCAAGGGGATAGTGTCGGAGAACTTGTTCTTAGCTTTAATGATGAAACTCTGGCAAAATTCCCACTAATCGCTCTTGAAGAGGCGCCTGAGGCTGGTTTCTTTGCTAGAATAATTGACACTATTAAGTTGCTCTTCTGACAATTCCATGGTTTACCTTAATGGTAATTTCATACCCAAAAGTAAGGCATATGTTTCTGTCATGGATAGAGGCTTTCTATTTGGTGATGGTGTATACGAAGTTTTCCCTGTCTATGGGAAAAAAATAGTTGGAGAAGAGCTACATTTGAAGCGCCTTCAAGAAGGTTTGGATGCAATCAATATTGTCAATCCACATAGTAATGAAAACTGGAGTCTGCTTATTAGGGAGTTAATTTCTTATCATCAAGATTATCATAACCAATCAATCTATCTACAAATTAGCAGAGGTTGTGATGACGATAGAAAGCACACTCATGGCGATTTAATGCCAACAGTCTATATGCAATCAACCCCCTTTGCTAGTAAGTCAAAAAATGACCTACTAAAGGGCTCAGCTGCAATTACTCGAGATGACATCCGCTGGAACCAATGCAACACCAAATCCACCTCATTGATCGCCAACATAATGTACGCTCAAGACGCCAAAAATCATCAAGCTGAAGAGACTATCCTGTGCCGCAACGGAGTTATCACTGAATGCTCTAGCTCAAACGTATTCATTGTCAATGACAATTGTATTTATACTCATCCAGAAGGACCGTATATATTGCCAGGAGTGACCAGGAAAATTGTTCTAAATTGCGCTAGAGACTGCCAGATTTTGGCAAAAGAGAAAACATTTACAAAGCAAGACCTAATGAAAGCTGACGAGGTCTGGATTACCAGCTCTACCAGAGAAATTATGCCTATAACCTCAGTTGACGGGATTTTGATTAATGATGGCAGGATTGGTGATGTCTGGTCACTTATTTATGACCGTTACCAAGAATTAAAAAATACCAATTGAGCGTTAACTTTTCTACTTTATTTAACATTAAAAAATAATTGCAATAACCAAATCTAGTAAAATACATATGTGGTGTCGAGGGTATTCCGACAATGAATGGTTATGAACCCCGCCAGGCCCGGAAGGGAGCAACGGTAATAATTTTTTTGTGTGTTGGATCCTATTCTCGACACTACCCTATTTACAACCTTAACATAGCCTTTGAATGAGCGAAAATTACCAAGTTTTAGCGAGAAAATATAGACCTCATGTGTTTGAAGAGATGGTCGGCCAATCGCACACAATAAAAACACTCGTCAACGCTCTAAATAATAACAACCTTCATCATGGCTTTATATTTACTGGAACTAGAGGTATAGGGAAAACTACTATTGCACGAATTTTTGCAAAATCAGTTAACTGTGAAAAAGGTATTAGTGCAAAGCCCTGCGGTAAGTGTGAGACTTGTACTGAAATTGATAAAGGGCAATCTGTCGATCTAATTGAACTTGATGCGGCGTCTCACACTGGGGTAGACCATATGCGCGAGATTCTTGAAAACGCGCAATACATGCCAACAAAAGATCGCTTTAAGGTCTACCTTATTGACGAAGTCCATATGCTCTCAAAGAGTAGCTTTAATGCCTTACTCAAAACTCTTGAAGAGCCGCCAAGCCATATCAAGTTTTTATTGGCAACCACCGACCCACAAAAGCTTCCAATTACGGTCCTCTCTCGTTGCCTGCAATTTAATTTAAACAAGCTCACGCAAGATGAAATTCTTGCACAGCTTAAATTCATTATGGATTCCGAAAATCTTAAATTTGAAGAGTCGGCATTGTCTAAAATCGCTGAATTCGGCAATGGTTCAATGAGGGACGCTCTTAGCCTTCTAGACCAGTCTATTTCATTCGGTAATGGTAGCGTTATGGAAAAGGACATTAAGGCAATGCTGGGGCTCGTTCATCACGATGATATCGTTAAACTTGCCAGTCTAATTATCGAAAGAAAAACTGATGAAGTTATCTTATTTATCAATGAACTTGCTCATCGAGGTGAAAACCTTTCCAATGCTCTCAAAGACCTGACTTCACTTATCCATCGTATCTCTATCGCACAGATGTTGCCGAAAAATAACCAATTTAGTGGCGAAATCGCTACCCTTGCACAGAAAATATCCTTGCAAGACTTACAGCTCTTTTACCAAATAGCGATCAATGGCCAAAAAGACATTGGCTACGCACCTAGCGAACAGGTTGGACTAGAAATGACCCTTCTTCGAATGATCGCCTTTCACTCTGAATATAATTCAGAAAAAAAAACACTAAAAATTGATACCAATCCAAAAGAAAATATAAAGTCCATTTCTGCCTCTAAATCAATAAAACCAGAACCTTATAAAGAATCAAAAAAAATTAATGCAAAAAATGACAACACAATCAAAAAGTCAGACAATCAACCTAAATTAAGTGGAAGCAAATTAGGCAATCAGAGTGATTGGGAAAGAGTTATCCAGACATTGCCTTTTAGTGGCGCTGCAAGAACTCTCGTAAAAAATACATTATTTGCTAGCTTCAAAGACGAGAAATTGATTCTTACCCTGGATCATCAGTACAACAACCTACTGACAAGCAGGACACAGAAGTCAATCGAAAAAACATTATTTGAACACTTCGATATAATGATTTTATCAATTGAAATTGACCAAATTGAAAATCAAACTCTGTCACAAAAAGAGGCGATTAAAAAGAGACAATTAAAAGAAAAGACCGAACAACAATTTCTTAACGATGAGGGTGTCAAAGTGCTACAAGATGCTTTCAACGTTAAGGCAGATGTTAAATCAATCAAACCTTTATAGGGAGAACTAAATATGTTTAAAGGCGGTATGGCAAGTATGCTGCAAAAAGCTAAACAAATGCAAGAGGACATGAAAACTGCACAGCAAGAAATCAAGCTGATTTCTTGCCAGGGAATAGCGGCATCTGGAGCAGTTAAGGTTACCCTTAGTGGCCAATATCAAACAACTAGCATTGAGATCGATGATAGCCTATTGGATGACAAGAACCTGTTAGAGGATTTGATAACGACTGCCTACAATGACGCCTCTGCTCAAGTTAAAGAGATAAGCGATGAAAAACTAAGAAGTGCAACAGACGGAATCAATCTGCCCTTCTAATAACTAACCCAAATTTATTTATGATTGAAAAACTAAACAAGGCGTTCACTATACTTCCTGGTGTTGGTTCAAAAAGCGCTCAACGCTTTATCTATCATCTCCTTGAAAGAGATAGACAGGGAGGCCTGGCACTTGCTAGTGCGCTTGTTGAGGCCATGGAAAATGTAAAGAATTGCAAAAGATGCCGAACGCTCTCAGAAAAAGAGCTTTGCGATATCTGCGCTAACGATGTACGTGACAACTCTCAGATATGTATTGTAGAGACTCCGGCCGACATTTATGCGATAGAGAAAAGTGGCGCCTATTCGGGCAAATATTTTGTCCTGAGCGGCTACCTTTCTCCAATCGATGGCATTGGTGTAGCCGAGCTTGGGCTAGATGAGCTCGAGAAGCTACTAAAAGATAATCAGGTCAGTGAAATCATTCTCGCTACAAATGCCACAATTGAGGGTGAGGTTACTGCCCATTACATTAACAGCATGGCCAAAAAATTTAACATAAATACTACAAGAATAGCGCACGGAATTCCACTCGGAGGCGAACTAGAATATACCGACATTAACACGATTGCTCATGCTCTTTCAGGTCGTAAACAGTATGACTAGCCCTTGATTAAAGCGCTACACTAGAATAATATCTTCACCCCAGCTATATATTGATGAAAGTAAACGATAAGGGTGTATACCTTTAAACCCAAACCAATGAAAATAATATCGTTACTCATCGGGTAGGTGGCATTCGATGTATTAGTAATTTTTTTCGTAAACAACATATCAACAATACAATAAAGGGCAAAAGATGAAAATAAGATGGTTGATCGCAAATCTCCGTTAGCAAGTAGATGTACAAAAGCCCAGATCAGTATTCCCATAAACATCGGATGCTTAAAATTTTGGAAATAGTTTGTCTTACCGCTGCCCGGCATAAGAAAAATGACGGCGATAGGCATCAAGACTAACGCCAATTCTCGACTATACGGAAGTGGACTCCACAACGGGTCAGTGTAGGCCGTCCGAAAACCATAAATAATAACAATAAGACCAAACAGTGCGAGCAAAGAAAATA
>CAJWTP010000059.1 GCA_913047325.1 uncultured Gammaproteobacteria bacterium | reverse complement strand
CCAGCCTTTGTCAATAAAGTAAGCGCGAGTCTCCATTGGGGTCTTATACAAGTCACCATATTTTTCTGGAAAATTACCATCTGACAAAACCTTAATTGGGCCAGCGAGATTATATTTACCCTGATTCATTACCATTGCCACACCTGGGTGTTCCATTTCGGTCGTCTTGTAAACCATTTCGCATTCATGTTCTTTATCAATGCTATATTTTTGAGTAACCCTCATGGTTGCAATAATCTCATCAGTTAGTTGGTTAACTAACGCAACCTCATCGCCTTCATCGACATCTTTATCGTCAGTTGACAAGGTAATTGGGATCGGCCAAAAAAGACCATTTCCGATAGTCATTGTGTCGCAGACCCATTGCCAATCGTTTTTATCCATAAAACCATCTAGTGGAGTAAAGCCGCCAATTCCAAGCATCAGAATATCTCCAACCTCCCTTGAAGAACAATTTACTCTGGGTAATGTTTTTGCAAATGTCAACTCTTGAGTTAGTTCGCTCCTCTCCAACAAAAGAGGTTTGAGTGAAACGCTGCCATGTGGAGGTACTAATTTAGACATAGATTGTGCACTGGTAAAAAGCGAATGTTAATTCAAACTATTTATAATAACAAGCGAAAAAAATTTTAAATTTTCGAATTAACTCGCTTATGTTATTTTTTCTTCAACTCATATATATGAGTTAGTCATATACTATCATAAAGAATATTTCTTTTCTCTTTAATTGATAAGAGTTAAGGTAATAGGTTTATATTTTATGGTGGATAAGTATACATGAATTAATATATATGTTTCAATTTATATAGAAAAATATATAAAGAATTATTTATTTCAGATTGGAATGAAGAAAAGCCCGAATTAACGGGCTTTTGCCAAAGATAATTAGCTAGATTAGCTACTTAAAGTGTGAAGACCGCACTCACGACCTGCCTCTACCTTGGTTGGATCAAAGTAACGAGTTTCATCGGGTAGTCTATGCTTTTCAAGATAAGAGCGCATATCACCCAAGGTCCAGTCTAGCAATGGTGAGACTTTAATCACTTCATTAGGACCTAAGCTCACAATGTCCATCTGATGGCGTATTGCTGTCTGTTCCCGTCTGACAGCTGTTAGCCATATATCAGGATTGATTTGCTTCATTGCACGCTTGAATGGTTCAAGTTTAAATTGTTCTGAAAACTCAACATGTCCTGGCTCATTAATTGTTGGTATCCCGCCCATGACGGCATCACGTCTTGCGGCGCTAACAAGTGGCGTAAAGGTAGTGAGATTTAGCTTGAGTGAGCTTACAACGGCATCTGCAAATTCATAGGTATGATTCATGTTGTATCCAGAATCAATCCATAAAACTTCTGTGTCTGGAGCTATTTGGGTGACCATATGAAGAAGTACCGCCTCTTGTGGACCAAAGTTGGTTGTTACAATAGATTTTCCCTTAGATGAAAGTGCCCATTTGACAATCTCTTCAGCAGTTGCACTTTCGAGTTTTTTGTTTATATCTCTTAAGCGCAATTTTGATTCCTGCCGGTCAACAATCTCAGCCTGTTGAGAACTAATCATTCCAGCAGCAACAGTAGAATTAGTAACTTTATCAATAAGGATAAAGGCGCCTAATCCTTTATTGTTAGAAAACTGTTCAACTGGCATTAATGAGTCAAGCTGAACATCTAATAGTCCAATCTCATTTAGTTTTAATGTTTCTGCTTCGACATGTTTAAGTGTATTCACATCAATACGATGATGAATAACATCAACCCTTGCATTAGAGCGACGATGGCCCAGTCTGAGCTCATAATCCTTGTCAAGGGTCAAAGGTTTTTGATCCATCCAGACAATATGCGAACGTAATTTGGATTGGCTCGTTACTTTGGAGCTATGCTGGGGATGTGCAAGCAAATCACCTCTTGAAATATCTATTTCCTTGTCAAGAGTTATAGTAATTGCCATGCCTTTATAGGCGCGATCTAAATCACCTTCTGCTCCGATCACTCTTTTTACAGTTGTTTTAAGACCGCTTGGCAATACCAATATTGGGTCACCTGATGCAACCGAGCCTTGGTTAAGTGTTCCACAATAACCACGAAAATCAGGGTTAGGTCGATTGACATATTGAACGGGAAGCTGGAACCCTTTTGCGAACTCAGGGTTTGGTTTTTCAACTTCCTCAAGGAAAGGAAGAAGCGCCAGACCTTCAAACCAAGCCATATTATTTGACGCTGTGACAACATTATCGCCTTTAAGTGCCGACATTGGTATGAAGCTAACTTGATTAAGATTTAGTTTCTCCGAGAATTTCTTATAGTGAACTTTAATTTGATCATAAACTTGCTTGTCGTAGTCAACCAAGTCCATCTTGTTGACGGCAACAACAACCTTTTTAATACCTAACAATGAGACAAGGTAGGAATGTCGCTTTGTTTGTGTTGTTATTCCTCTCTTGGCATCAATCAGGATGATAGCGAGATCTGAATTTGAAGCCCCAGTTACCATATTTCGAGTGTACTGTTCATGGCCAGGCGTGTCAGCAATAATAAATTTTCTTTTTGATGTCGAGAAGTAGCGGTAAGCGACATCGATTGTAATACCTTGCTCTCTCTCAGCTTGGAGGCCATCAACTAATAATGCTAAATCAAGATTTTCACCATTCTGCGAATTTTGGCGTGCGTTTTTTATTGCAGCCAATTGATCTTCATAGACTAATTTTGAGTCATGTAATAAGCGTCCAATAAGAGTAGATTTGCCGTCATCAACACTTCCACATGTAAGCAGTCTTAGTATTGTCTTTTTTTCATGTTGATCAAGATAAGAATCGATATCTTGCTTAATAAGTTCTGCTGAATGATTCATTAGAAATATCCCTCCGCTTTTTTAGCTTCCATTGAACCTGCCTGATCCGAATCAATCACTCGACCTTGTCGTTCAGAAGTTTTAGCTAGAAGCGTCTCTTGAATAATATCTTTTAGTGTGGTGGCTTTTGATTCAATAGCGCCAGTAAGTGGGTAGCAGCCCAGTGTTCGAAAACGAACCCATTCCTCTGTTGGAGATTCATTTGGTTCAAGCTCCATACGCTCATCATCAACCATAATCTTAACGCCGTCACGCTCCACCACCGGTCTTGGCGCTGCGTAGTATAGTGGTACAAGTTCTATTTGTTCCAGATAAATGTATTGCCAAATATCCAGTTCGGTCCAATTAGAAATTGGGAAAACACGTATACTTTCGCCCTTATTGATTCGAGCGTTGTACAAATTCCAAAGCTCGGGTCTTTGGTTTTTTGGATCCCAGCGATGTTTTTCTGAACGGAATGAAAAGATACGTTCTTTTGCTCGTGATGACTCCTCATCCCTACGGGCGCCTCCAAAGGCAGCATCGAATCCGTAGTGGTCAAGTGCCTGTTTTAGAGCCTGTGTTTTCATTAGATCGGTGTGTACTTTTGAACCGTGAACAAATGGACTAATTTCCATTTCTTTGCCTTCTGGGTTAATGTAAGTGAGCAACTCCATTCCAGATTCTTTTGCTGCTTTATCACGAAACTCTATCATTTCGCGAAACTTCCAGGTAGTATCAACATGTAATAGCGGGAAAGGAGGTATTGCAGGAAAAAAAGCTTTTTTGGCTAGATGAAGCATTACTGTTGAATCCTTGCCAACCGAATATAGCATCGCAGGATTACTAAATTCTGCTACCACTTCTCTAAAGATATGAATACTTTCAGCCTCTAATTCTCTTAAGTGTGTGAGGCGATGTTCTGGTAATTGGAGCATATAACTTTATCCTTATAGTGTGTATTATTGATTATGTTGTTTGAATCATATTTTTTTGGAATTATAGTAATTATTTCTAGAAATTAAATTATATTAAAAAAAATAATATTTTTATTGCACATAAATACTTAATTTATAGAAATATTTTCTAAATTCTTCAAGCGTAGTAATAAATGTGATTGAGTTATTTAACTGATTCAGTCTATAAAACTGATGTGGAGTATATTTGGTTTGCTATTCGCCACATCCAAAGTAAGCTAGAGTTATAATTGCGCCAATGATTCGTAGTGTAATAAAAACCACCTTGCCAATTCTTTTTGGATTTTTGCCTTTAGGAACGGCTTTTGGAATATTATTCCAGGAACTCGGATATCCCTGGTATTTTGCTTCCTTGATGGGTATTTGTGTTTACGCTGGTGCGGCACAGTTCATGGCGGTAGGGATGCTTGGCTCAGGTGTGGGATTATTTGAAATCGCAATTTCTACTTTTTTTCTTAATTCGCGACATTTATTTTATGGCTTAGCGCTGTTGAATAGCTTCGGCGCTTGGGGTTTGAGAAAGCTCTATCTGATTTTCGGCTTGACTGACGAAACCTATGCCTTGATGACGACAATAAAAGTTCCTAAGGAGTTTAATCGAGAAAGATATTTCCTGCTTATTACTTTATTCTCTCAATGTTACTGGGTGCTCGGTTGCACAATTGGAGCTTTAGCAAGTAGCTTTCTTATTTTTAACACTGAGGGTATGGAATTTGCCGCTACTGCGCTATTTACTGTATTGTTAATTGAGCAGTGGTTAATGGTTAGAAGATTGCTTCCATTTATAATTGCCTTTATTGCATCTTGTATTTCGTTGATATTATTTTTCCAACATATGTTATTGGTTTCTATTGTTTTGTCGATTATTGCAATCATCTCATTAAGGTTTATTAATTACAAAAAGTTATGAGTAATATCAGTTATTTATTATTAGTATTCATTTTGATGGCTTTGGCAACGTACGTTACAAGACTTGCCCCTTTTGTAATTTTTAGTCAGCACCGTGAAAGACCTTTGCTAAAGTTTGTAGCAAAATATACTCCTCCGATGGTTATGACGATACTTGTTATGTATATGCTCAAAGGGGTCCAATACAATTCAGCAGAAGGTCTCTATTACATACTAGCGCTTCTGGTAACAGTTTCTTTCCATTTGCTCGTAAGAAATGCATTGCTTAGTATTTTTGCCGGAACTCTAGTCTATATGATTGCTATCCAGATTTAACTTTAGAACTTATATTGGTCCACTAAAGTTGTCTCCCTGGTCTATTCTCTAGTGTATAGAAAACAACAACTTACTATATAATTAGCACTTCCCTCTGATTAACCTCAATACATGATAAAGTTCGCTTCCATTTTCCCCTTTTTGGCCTGGTTTAGATTAACTACTAAAGAGACTATAAAGGCAGATTTTATTGCTGGATTAACGGGTGCTATCATCGTCCTGCCTCAAAGTGTTGCATTTGCGACTATTGCCGGTCTGCCTCCAGAATATGGCCTCTATACTGCAATGGTAGTGCCAATCATTGCTGCATTGTTTGGATCCTCTTTTCATCTAGTTTCTGGTCCTACAACAGCCATATCAATTGTCGTTTTTGCAGCCATTAGCAAACATGCTGTGCCAGGCAGCGAAGAGTTTGTTTCAATGGCGTTGACTCTGACTTTTTTGGCAGGAGTTTATCAGCTAGTATTTGGTCTAGCGAAGTTTGGCATGTTGACAAATTTTGTTTCTCATAATGTTGTAATTGGATTTACAGCTGGTGCAGCGTTGTTGATTGCAAGCAGTCAAGTGCCATATATTTTAGGTATAGAGGTTGTCAAGGGAGAAAATTTTATTGATACCTGGTCTGACATTTTTTCAGGCATTGGGGAAATCAATTTATATTTACTTGTTGTTGGGTTGAGTACTTTGGTAAGTTCTATTTTGGTTAAGTTATACAAACCACAACTACCAAACTTGTTGATTGGCATGTTTGTGGGTGGTTTTGTTGCCTTTTATTTAGGTAATTTTACGCAAACTATAGAAACAGTAGGTGTAATGCCAGCCTACTTCCCTCCACTGTCGACGCCAGACTTTTCATTAAATACTTTAAAGTCGCTTGCCCCTGAAGCATTTGCTATAGCCCTCTTAGGTCTTATTGAGGCTTCATCGATTGGTCGTTCAATTGCAACAAAATCAAACCAAAAAATCGACCCAAGCCAAGAATTTATCGGGCAAGGTGCGTCAAATATTGTCGGTAGTTTTTTCTCCAGTTATGCCTCTTCCGGTTCATTTACCCGTACAGGTGTAAATTATGAAGCGGGTGCAAGAAGCCCACTTTCAGCAATATTAGCAGCACTTATCTTGATGCTAATTGTTTTTCTTGTGGCGCCATTAATTGCTTACCTACCTTTTGCCGCGATGGCGAGTGTTATTTTGGTTGTTTCGTATAACCTTATAGATTTTAACCATATTAAAAAAACTTTTTCTTATAGCGGGTCAGAAAGTGTAATTTTTACAGCTACATTTTTAGCTACATTGATATTAGAGCTTGAATTTGCTATCTATTTGGGTGTTTTGTTGTCACTAATGCTATTTATTGCTAAAACATCTACACCTGAAATTCATACACTGGCTTTTGGAAGTCCAACAAGCGAAGATTCAAGAAAGCTTCAAAGTATCAGGAAGTCGCCATTAACTCAGTGTCCGCAACTCAAAATAATTCGTATTGATATGTCGATTTATTTTGGTTCTATTAATCATATCCAAAAACAAATTAGTCGCATTATTGATAACCAGAGAATTCACCATATACTGATCGTTGCAAGTGGTGTTAACTTTATCGATCTTGCGGGGATGGAAGGGTTGTTAGTTGAAGACAAGCGCTTAAAAAAGCTTAATGGAAGTTTATATTTTGTTTCGGTCAAGTCTTCAGTTCTTGAGTTCATGGAAAAAGTTCACTTTGTTGATGAGATTGGTAAGGATAATTTCTTCGAAATAAAGGAAGACGCCATCAAGAAGATTTACGAGCGCCTTGATCGAGATAAATGTGCAAAGTGTCAGGCACTTATCTTTCGTGAATGCCAGTAGTTTTATATCTAATTGAAAACAAAAAAAGCTCGAATTATTCGAGCTTTTTTAATTATGGAGGCTGGGACCGGAGTCGAACCGGTCTATAAGGCTTTGCAGGCCCCTGCATAACCGCTTTGCTACCCAGCCAAAGGCTTTAAAGACAAAAAAACCAGTTCTAACAGGCCAATCATTACGATGAAAATTTGGAGCGGGAAACGAGATTCGAACTCGCGACATTCACGTTGGCAACGTGATGCTCTACCAGCTGAGCTATTCCCGCATAGGTGTGAAATTATAGTGTTTTTTTTCTAACTGTCAAATGTTTTTAACCCTGCCTTGAGATAATTAAAGCCAGACCAAAGGGTTAGAATTGTTGCTGAAAAAAGCAGGAATAAGCCAGAAGAAAAAATCTCTTTACTGGAGAAAATGAATAGTGGTTGTTGGTACAGAAGAAACAAAATTGCAAACATCTGCATAAATGTTTTTGATTTGCCAATCCATGAAACTGTAATATTTGCTCTTTTGCCAACTTCGCCCATCCATTCTCTAAGTGCAGAGACAAGAATTTCCCGAGAAATAATGATAATTGATGGAATTGTTATATACCAAGTTTGATAATAATCGGTCAAAAGTACCAGGGCAGCACAGACCATTAGTTTGTCAGCAACCGGGTCAAGGAATGCTCCCAGAGCAGATACTTGATTGAGTTTTCTAGCCAATAAACCATCTAGGAAATCTGTAAAACTAATGAGCGCAAAAATTGCCACCAATGAATTATTTATCCAGGCAAGGGGCTCGCCTTCTAGGTAATTTGGTTGCAAATAGAATAAAGCTACAAAAACAGGAATTAAGCCAATTCTTGAAAGCGTAATTATGTTCGGAAGTGTCGTCATATGCATTCATTCTATCAAATAGCCATTGCTCATTGAGTAAACTTGTATGAGAATGGCGCGCTCGGCAGGAGTCGAACCTGTGAACGAGGTTATAATACCAGTGGTTGTAGAGCGAGTTGGACAAAAAGTTGGATAAAACATCAAAAAACAGGGGTATATTCAGGGATAAAGAACCTTAAATTACAGGACAGCCTTTTAATTAATATTATTGGCCTTGGGGATTGTTCGCACCAACATATACTGTGTTACAATAGATATTCTGAACATGTTGCGCACCACCGGATCCACAAAAGGAGTCAGCCTGCATGATACGAAAACCATTCGCACGCTTTACCTCGTTCTCGTATGCCGTGCTCGCGCTGTTGGTGGCAGCCGGTGTGGATGGCCAAGCATCAACTGCGCAAGTTCCCACGTTTAAACCTGAAGCGTACAGCTTTAAGTGCGCCGATGGCATCCTCGGCATGGAGATAACCGACCAGCTCTTCCCCGAGATAT
>CAJWTP010000058.1 GCA_913047325.1 uncultured Gammaproteobacteria bacterium | reverse complement strand
TTATGAAAATTTACCCAATAAAACTTCATTCCCAGGGAGAGGTTTTGACGGCATATTTAATGCTAAGGCAAGAGAAACTAGCGCCATCATTGCGCCGGCATAGAAGACAATGGCAGAAGAGTATAGCCAGACAAAACCAAAAATCACTGGAATAAATACCGCTGCAATGTGGTTGATTGTAAAAGAAACTCCAGCGCTGGAAGCTATATCTGCTGGGTCGGCTATTTTTTGAAAATATGTTTTCAGTGCGATCGCTATAGAGAAGAATAAGTGGTCAAGAATATATAGAAAAACTGCAAAAAGTGCGCTTTCAGTTAAAGCGTAACCAACAAATATAGCTGCAAGACCCATATACTCGATAATCAACGCTCTACGCTCTCCAATCCTAGCGATCAGCCTTCCTATTCTTGGCGCTAAAGGGATATTAATAAAAGAGTTAACAAGGAAGAGCAGCGAGATTTCAGCGACACTGAAGTGAAATTTTTCAACCATCAAAAAACCCGCAAAAACCATAAAAATTTGCCTTCTAGCGCCACTCATAAACTGTAATGCGTAGTACAACCAGTAGCGCTTTCTTAGAACAATTTTTTTTGTTTGGTAGACCTTATCTGGAAAAACTGAAAAGTAGCGCCAGCAAAACAAGACAATCGCTACTGTTACTCCACCACCAGCCATATAAACCCACACATAATCCAAATGAAATTGCTCAAATAATATCCATACCAAAGCAAAGGCTACGATTGATGCTGCAGAACGGGCAGCGATAACTTTTCCGAGAAATTCTGCTGTATGCTTTTTTTCTACCCACTGCAAAGATAGAGAAATAGAGATAGTCTCATAGTAGTGAAAACCAATCGACATAATCACAGTTGTAATTATAAAGGCCATGTTTGTTGGAATAAGTCCGGTAAACATTGTCCCCAAGCCAAGCAGAAGTAAGGCAATATAAGCTGTTTTCTGTTCCCGAATGAATGCCAAGACAAAAACAACTGTAAATGCCAAAAATCCCGGTATTTCTCTTATGCTTTGCAGAATACCAATCTCTGCGCCAGTAAAGCTAACCCTTTCGATAGCAAAGTTATTAAGCAGATTCATCCATACAGCAAAACCTACCGCAGAAGCTACTGTCATAAATAGTATTAGTAGTTCGGGAGATTTTCGAGATATATTCATTGATGAGTAATATACCTATATATTGCCAATTACTTTAACTAGTTGATATGTTAATTATGGGCAGAAAGCTAGCCACTATCAAGGTAAAATGACTTTTTTAATTTTTTTTCATTTTGAGCATGCCAAAAGTAACACTACCTGACGGTACATTGAAATCTTTTGATAAAGCACTCACGGTAGCTGATGTTGCATCCTCTATTGGTTCCGGTCTCGCCAAGGCTGCACTGGCCGGTGAGATCAATGGTAAGCTAGTTGACACTTCGTTTTTGATTGAGAATAATGTCGATCTCTCAATCATTACCAATAAAGACGAAAAAGCACTTGGAGTTATCCGTCACTCCACCGCACACTTATTGGCACAGGCGACACAACAGCTCTATCCCAAAGCTCAAGTAACAATCGGACCGGTTATTGATAACGGTTTTTATTATGATTTTGCTTATAAAGAAGGCTTCTCTGAGCAAGACCTTGCAAAGATTGAGAAGAAAATGAAAGCCATTGTTAAACAGAATTTACCAATTCAACGACTTGAGATGAAAAGAGAAGATGCGATAGAGCTCTTTAAGTCGATGGGTGAGCACTACAAGGCAGAAATTATTGAATCTATTCCTACTAATGAGGTGCTATCTCTTTATAAGCAGGGTGACTTTGTCGATCTTTGTCGAGGTCCTCACGTACCTTCGACAAGTAAACTCAAAGTTTTCAAGTTAATGAAACTGGCCGGAGCTTATTGGCGTGGCGATTCAAAAAATGAGATGCTACAGAGGATTTACGGTACTGCCTGGGAAAACAAAAAAGATTTAGAAGATTATCTACACCGTCTCGAAGAAGCAGAAAAAAGAGACCACCGCAAAATTGGCAAAACGCAAGATCTTTTTCATACCCAAGAGGAAGCCCCGGGAATGATTTTTTGGCATCCCAAAGGTTGGACGCTTTATCAGTTGATTGTGCAATATATGAGCAAAGTGTACAGAGACAATGGCTACCTAGAAGTAAACACACCTGAGATGCTTGATCGCACGTTGTGGGAAAAATCAGGGCATTGGGATAAGTTTGGTGAGTCTATGTTTACTACCCATTCAGAGAATCGTGACTATGCAATAAAACCGATGAATTGTCCTGGTCACGTGCAGATATATAAGCATGGCCTTAAGTCATATCGAGATCTGCCGCTACGTCTAGCTGAGTTTGGCTCCTGTCATCGCAATGAACCCTCTGGTACATTACATGGCATTATGAGGGTTCGAAATTTTGTTCAAGACGATGCTCATATTTTTTGCACACCTGAACAGATTCAGAGTGAAGTTTCAGCTTTCATTGATTTGACTTTTGAAGTTTATAAGCATTTTGGTTTTGAAAACATTGATATCAAACTTTCAACGCGCCCTGAAATGCGTGTTGGTTCTGATGAGGTTTGGGATAAGGCGGAGGCTGCCCTTGCTGAAGCTTTAAACGCAAAAGGAATTGAATGGGAACTGCAAGAAGGTGAGGGCGCCTTTTACGGACCTAAGGTTGAATTTGTCTTAAAGGATTGTTTGGAGCGTGAGTGGCAGTGCGGCACTGTGCAGGCGGATTTCTCTATGCCAGAAAGGCTTGAAGCACAATATATTGCAGAAGATGGCTCAAAACAAACACCTGTAATGCTGCATCGGGTTATAGTCGGTTCGATAGAGAGGTTTGCAGGGATATTGATTGAACATTATGAGGGGGCCTTTCCTTCATGGCTCTCGCCAATTCAGGCGGTAATCCTTAATATTACTCAGAAACAAGAAAAATTTGTAATAAAAGTTGAGAAGAAGCTAAAAAAACAAGGGCTTAGAGTGATTTCGGACTTGCGGAATGAGAAGATAGGCTATAAAATACGCGAGCACTCGATGCAACGCTATCCCTACATTTTGATTGCAGGAGATAGAGAGATGGATAATAATGAAATTTCAGTACGCCAACGAGGTGGAAAGGATTTAGGTTCAATGCCAGTAGAGGCTTTGATAAAACTAATTAATCAGGAGTAGTTATTAATAAACCAAGTAAGGTAAAGACACGAATTAATCAATATATTAGTGCACCCAAAGTTAGGGTGATTAATGGAGAGGGGGGACAATTAGGAATCCTTGATATTGATCAGGCAGTTGAAATGGCAGCCGATGCAGGCTTAGATTTAGTAGAGGTTTCACCCAATGCTGAACCACCAGTTTGTCGGATTATGGATTTTGGTAAATACCAATACGAACTAAAGAAGCAAAAGAGTGACGCCAAGAAAAAGCAAAAGAGAACCCATGTCAAGATGATCAAATATCGCCCCGGTACAGAAGAGGCTGACTACCAGATCAAGTTTAAGAATTTAGTTAAATTTATTGACAATGGTGATAAAGTTAAAGTAGTTATCTGGTTTCGTGGTCGAGAAGTACAGCATCGAGAGTTAGGTATGGAGATGCTTGATAGAATTGAAATGGATTGTGAAGAATTTGCAGTTGTTGAGCAACGTGCAAAAATGGAGGGTCGCCAGCTTGGCATGATGCTAGCACCCAAATCGAAGAAAAAGTAAGGCGACAGCCTGAAAATATTGCCCATAAGGCAAAGGAGTAAATGATGCCAAAGTTGAAAACCAACAGAGGTGCTGCCAAGCGCTTCAAAAAGACCGCCAGTGGTGGTTATAAATCTAAACACTCGCACTTGCGTCATATTTTGACCAAGAAGAGTACTTCTAGAAAGCGCTCACTGCGCTCACCAGACGCCATCGAAAAGGTCGATGTACCGATGGTCAAGAAAATGTTACCTTACAGTTAATCTAGGAGTATCACTATGGCAAGAGTTTCAAGAGGTGTGCAAGCACACGCTAAACACAAAAAAGTATTAAAGAAGGCAAAGGGGTATTATGGCGCCCGCTCAAAAGTATATCGCGTTGCCAAGCAAGCGGTTATCAAGGCAGGCCAATATGCTTACCGTGACCGCCGTCAGCGTCGTCGTCAGTTCCGTAGATTATGGATTGTTCGTATCAATGCTGAGGCCAGAAATAATGGTTTAAGTTATTCACAATTTATTAACGGATTAAACAAGGCGGGCGTAGAAATTGATCGCAAGGTTCTATCTGATATTGCGATTTTTGATAAGGATGCTTTCGCAAAGATTGCGGATCAAGCAAAAGCCGGATTGGCGAAGAAGTAAACTAAACAAAGACCACAGCCTTGTTTGTGGTCTTTAAAACAAAACTTAATAGCAGTCATTTTGATTAACAAGTTACTTAACGAAGCCCAGAAGGCCGTCTCTAAAGCTGACGACTTAAAAGATCTTGATGGTGTAAGAGTTCACTATTTAGGGAAAAAAGGTGAACTAACCGCGCTATTAAAAGGTGTTAGCAAGCTCCCTAAAGAAGATAGACCGGTAATGGGAGATGCTATCAATCAAGCCAAGGTTGATATACAAAAGCTTATTGAAAATCGTAAAGATGAGCTCGAGGATATTGCCCTTAAAAAGCGTTTACTTGATGAGCAGGTTGATGTCACATTGCCAGGCAGAGATGTTGAAAATGGCGGTCTGCATCCGATAACTCAAACACTCAATCATATCGAAAGTATTTTTACCAAGGGTGGATTTGAAGTTGAACTTGGTCCTGAAATTGAAGATGACTTTCATAATTTTAGTGCACTAAATATTCCTGAATATCATCCAGCCAGAGCAATGCATGACACCTTTTATTTTGATGACTGGCATGTGCTCAGAACACATACATCGCCAGTCCAAATAAGAACACTAGAGAAGCAAAAACCGCCAGTGAAAATGATTGCACCTGGTCGAGTTTATCGTTGTGATTCTGATATAACCCATACGCCGATGTTTCATCAGGTTGAGGGGCTAGTTGTTGATAAGGAAGTAACATTTGCTCAACTCAAAGGGTTGTTGGTTGATTTTCTGCGCACATATTTTGAAAAGGAAGACCTTAAAGTCCGTTTTCGTCCATCCTATTTCCCCTTCACCGAGCCTTCAGCTGAAGCAGATATAGGCTGTGTTATTTGTGAAGGAGAGGGTTGTCGGGTTTGTAAAAAGACTGGTTGGCTAGAAGTTTTAGGTTGTGGTGTAGTTAATCCAAATGTCCTCAAGGCAGTTGACCTGGATCCAGAAGAGTATTCAGGTTTAGCTTTTGGCATGGGGGTTGAGAGATTAGCAATGCTTAGATATGGGGTTAATGACTTGAGATTATTTTTTGAAAATGATATTCGTTTTTTGAATCAGTTTTAATGGATATGGATTGCAAATGAATATATCTACTTCATGGCTAAGAGAATGGTCTGACCCAAAAGTTAGCGATATAGATTTGGCTGAAAAGTTAACCATGTCTGGTCTTGAAGTCGATAAGATTGGCCCAGTTGCGCCCGACTTTGAAGGCATTGTAGTTGGTGAGGTGGTTAGCTGTGAAAAGCACCCTAATGCAGACAAGTTAAGTCTCTGTACAGTTGATATCGGCAAAGGCAGCAATCTGCAAATTATCTGTGGTGCGCCGAATGTCCACAAAGGTCTCAAGGTAGCAGTTGCAACTGTCGGCGCCGTTTTGCCTAACAACTTTAAAATAAAGAGAGCCAAATTGCGCGGGGTCGAATCTGTCGGCATGATCTGTTCGGAGTCAGAGATTGGACTTTCTGATGAACATGAAGGAATTATGGAGTTGGATTCTTCGGCTCCCTTAGGTGAGAATTTAAGAAACTTTCTTGATCTTGATGAAAATATAATAGAACTCGATCTCACTCCAAATAGAGGTGATTGCTTTAGTGTTCTTGGGGTAGCTAGAGAGGTCTGCGCCATTTATGATCTAGTACTACCAAAAAGAGAGTACCGAGCAAAGGTAACTGGAAAGCGAACCTTTAGCTCAACGATATCCAGCCCAAAAGCATGCCCAAAGTATTTGACTAGAGTTATAGAAGGTATCGATACTGCAGCCAAGACACCTCAATGGATGGCACAAAGACTCTTAAGGGCATCCCAACAACTTCACTCGCCAGTAGTAGATATTACGAACTATGTTTTGTTGGAATTAGGGCAGCCGATGCATGCCTTTGACCTCAACAAAATAAACGGCGATATTAATGTCAGGATGGCAAAAAACGGTGAAAAAATTGAACTTTTAAACGAACAAACCGTTACTCTCAGAGACGATACACTTGTGATTTCTGATCAGCATTCAGCCATAGCGATTGCCGGTGTAATGGGTGGAATTGCTACTGCTACCCATGACGACTCAACAGAAATACTACTTGAAAGCGCCTTTTTTGATCCTATCGCTATTTCCGGGGTAGCAAGATCGTACAGTCTACATACTGAATCCTCTTTAAGGTTTGAAAGAGGTGTTGACTATGAATTAACTCACCGGGCAATGGAAAGGGCAACCGAATTGGTTCTTGAAATTTGTGGCGGTAAAGCATCAGAAATTAATCAATGTGTTGATACATCATCACTCCCAACCATCGAACAAATAAATATTACGAGCGAAAAAATATCTAGAGTGTTGGGTTTTGAACTAGATCCTGCCTGGATAGAGTCGAAGTTTAAGTCTCTTCATTTTGATACCATCAGTCACGGTAATAGTTCATGGACAATTGACCCACCTAGTTTTCGTTTTGACGTTCGACTACAGGCTGACCTAATCGAGGAATTAGTAAGGCTTTATGGTTATGATAAGGTACCCGTGCATAGCCTCTCCTCAAGTGTAAACATCTCGTCGGCGAAGCAAACACAAATAACTTCCCATGATATTTCCCATTCACTTGTAAATAGAGGATATCAGGAAGTCATTACTTATAGCTTTATCTCTAATGAGTATCATGACTTGATTGATCCAAATTCAGAAAAAATTACACTCAAAAATCCAATCTCTGATGACATGTCCATTATGCGTTCAAGTTTATGGCCAGGATTGTTACAAACCGTTCAAACGAATCAGAGAAGGGGTCACACTAATGCTAGATTTTTTGAATCGGGTCTTTGCTTTAGAGGGGTTTCAGTGGACCAACAAGAACAAAAAATTGCTGGCGTTATTTGCGGACAGAGATACGATTTGCAATGGGGTTCAACTGAAAGAAATGTAGATTTTTTTGACGTCAAATCAGATGTCGAGTCACTATTAAATCTTAGCGCTCAGAGTTATCGCTTTGGGGCTGCTGAACATCCAGCCTTACAAGTCGGACAAACAGCTTCAATATCGAAACAAGACAAGATTATTGGTTGGATGGGAGCGCTTTCTCCAGTGATACAAAAAAAACTATCTTTACCTAGCGTGTTTTTATTTGAACTAATTCAAAGTGACATTCAAGACAAAGAGATTTCGACTTTTAAACCTTTTTCTGCTTATCAGGCTTCACATCGAGATATTGCTGTGGTAGTTGGAAAAGATGTAAAGGCAGACCAGTTAATCAATTCCATCAACTCTTTGAAACAAAACTGTTTGATTGATGTGAAATTATTTGATGTATACGAGGGTGAACATATCGAGAAGAACAAAAAAAGTATAGCGCTAAATTTGATATACCAATCAAGCGAGATTACCTTAACAGATGAGCAACTAAATCAACAGGTTGGGGAAGTGGTTGCACATCTAGTTAGTAAATTTTCTGCAAAATTAAGGGAGTAATTGTGTCGCTCACTAAACAAGATATAACTAACGCCATTGTAAAGGAAACCGGTCTAACTCAAACTCAGGCCATGTCAATTACTAATGAATTCTTTGAGCAGATAATTGAAAGTCTAAGTAACGGTGAAAATATTAAATTATCTGGTTTTGGTAACTTTGTTGTAAGGGAAAAATCTCAACGTCCTGGTAGAAATCCAAAGACTGGCGAAGAGGTCATGATTAGTGCCAGAAAGGTGGTAACTTTCAAAGCCGGCCCTAAGTTAAAAAAGGCGACAGAACTGGGTTCTAAGTAGCATCCATTTATTCACTAATTGCACACATAAATCCTCGCAAGACAGGCATTACTGAGTCCATTATCTGCTGTTTTGTTTGGTCATCATTATTACGTGCAGATGAGTCATGATATATTAAGCTTGGTTGATAGTCATCATCAAAACAAAACGACACAAAGTTGAGTTGACTTTGTTCACTTTCGTCTGTTGTGCTAGTTAATATTTCGACCTCCTGAACCATATCAACAGCATATGTCGCTTCCTTTTCAGAGGAATGCCTATTTACAAAAAGGATAGTCTCTTTAAAATGGAGAAAAAATCTTTCGGCAGGACATTCTGAGGCCTTTCTAGGTGCAACACCGCCATTGGACATCGCCTCAGCTATCTGGGCATAGTGCTC
>CAJWTP010000057.1 GCA_913047325.1 uncultured Gammaproteobacteria bacterium | reverse complement strand
AATTGCAATTATAAAGGCTGATGCATATGGGCATGGGGCGGCTAGAGTAGCAAAACACCTGGACAATGTGGCCGACGCTTTTGGCGTTGCTTGTATCGAAGAAGCTTTGGAATTGAGAGCCTCCGGCATAGAAAAAACGCCTATATTGCTTCTTGAGGGGATATTTGAGCTTAGCGAGCTTTCTCTGGTTGAAGAGCGCAATTTAATGACCGTTGTCTGTAACTCGACACAACTGGAATGGCTAGTTAAGGCAAAACTAACAAAACAGATTACAGTATTTGTCAAATATGATTCCGGAATGTGTCGTCTCGGATTTCATGAGGCAGAATTTTATCAGGCAATTAAGCTACTTGAAAATAGTGAAAACGTTAATAAAATTGTATTAATGACTCACTTTTCTAAAGCAGATGAGCCTTATGATATTTTTACCCAAAAACAAATTGACAGCTTTAACAAAATTGTTGGCACCACTGGACACCAATCTTCTATTGCCAATTCTGCTGGCATAGTTGCCTGGAGGAACTCTCACAAAAACTACAACAGGCCTGGAATAATGCTCTACGGATCGTCGCCATTTAGTGAAGCGAGGTATCAAAAAAACTTAATTCCATCAATGACATTGTCATCTAATCTAATTTCTATAAAGCGTTTTGAGAAGGGACAAGGTGTAGGTTACGGTTCTCGTTTTATTTGTCCCCACAACATGTTAATTGGGGTAGTGGCGGCAGGTTATGCAGATGGCTACCCAAGGCACGCCAATGATGGTACACCGGTATATATTAATGGCACCAGATCTAGAATCGTAGGCAGAGTCTCAATGGACATGTTAACCATCGACCTCACTAACATACCCAACCCCCAAATCGGCGACAAGGTTGAATTGTTTGGCAACAACATTGCGATTAATGAAGTGGCGGAATATTGCAATACAATCTCATATGAAATTATGTCCAAAATTACTAGACGGGTCTATAAAGAATACATCTCCAGCTAGAAAAAAATGGCCACATAATTTTTTGCTCTGAAGAAATTAATGCTAGACCTGGGCGTCACTTTCTGATAATGGTATTATTTAGCCAACGAATCAGGCAAAACTAACTCAAATTAATGTTTACAGAGAACCAAATACAATCTTTCAATAAAAATGGTTACTTGGTAGTTGATAATTTCATAAACGCTAACCAAAGAAAGCTTCTAATTGATCGTGCAAGCTACTTAATCGAAATGTTTCAGCCGCCATCAAAGCGCACAATTTTTACCACAGACGAACAGGAAAGAGCCAGTGATGATTATTTTTTAGGTTCAGGTGACCAGATACGCTTTTTCTTTGAAGAAAAGGCAATTGATCAGGATGGCAGTCTGACTGTTCCTATACAGATTGCCATCAATAAAATTGGTCATGCCCAACATATACTGGACCCTGTATATAAAAAGGTTGTTGACGAATTAAAGCTTCCTAAGTTAGTTAAGCAGCTTGGCATGCAAAAACCGAGAGCTCTGCAGTCAATGCATATCTTCAAACAGCCAGGAATTGGAGGAGAGGTCGGTCTCCACCAGGATTCAACCTTTCTGTATACTGAGCCAATGAGTTGTATTGGCTTTTGGTTCGCCTTAGAACAGGCTAATAGAGAAAATGGTTGCCTGCAGGCAATAACCGGAGGTCATAAAATTCCGTTAAAGAAACGCTTTCGTTTATCCTCGGATGGAGGAACTGAATTTGACATTTTGGATCATGAACCGTGGCCTGAAAAGCCTCTCGATATGTTTGAGGTTGAAGCTGGCACTTTAATTGTATTGCACGGCCAATTGCCTCATTACAGTGCCGCAAACAGCTCTTCAAAATCTCGTCAAGCCTTTGCTCTTCATTTTGTGGACCGAAATTGCCATTACCCAGAAGACAACTGGTTACATTCAAACTATAAGTAAATAGTTATAAATTTTTATTCTGTTTGCGATTCCATCGCCTCTTCAGCAATCACCTCCATAGCGACTGTACTAGGTCTATGTGTCATAACCTGGAAGTTTGCCTGGTCAGCCTCTTCAACATCCTTGTGAATCAACATCATCATAAGAACTACAACGGCAATGACAATATGGACAATACTTAAAAACAGCAGAAAACCAAACTTATCGAATACACTTAAGAAGTAACTGACAGTGAAAGGTCCGAGTGCCGCAAAAACACTATAAACAAGAACAATAGTTCCGCTAGCGCTTATCATTTGCTTTGGTTCCAGACGGTCGTTAGTTTGAGCCACCCCTAAGGAATATAAAGGCAAAGTGCTCGCACCTATTAAACCACTAAGCAATAAGAAAGATGTTGTTTCAAATTCGAAGATAGCTAGCACTATACAAATACTTACAACACTGGCACAGCACAACAGAATAACTTTTCTGCGATCAATCTTGTCAGAAAGCCATCCTAATGGCCATTGAGAAAGGGCACCAAAACCAATAAAAAGCGTCATAAAGATTGCTGTTTCAGATATAGATAATCCTGACTTAATTGCATAAATTGTTCCAACTCCAAAAAAGCCAGCGGAAGCAGTTGCAGAGATTCCAATAGTCGCTATACCTGAGGGTGAGGCTCTCCATAAGGCCTTAACACTTAATGTTTCTTGATTCCCGTTTTCAGGAGCCTTAATGTCAGCTAAAAGTATGGGTATCAGGGAAATAGACAACAAGATAGAGGCTAATATGAACAAATTAACGCCTGCAGGATTGTCGATTACAAACAAACCCTGTCCAAGCGCCAAACCTCCCCAAACAACTACCATGTGTATCGAGAAAATTTGACCACGATTTTCATTTGAAGAGATAGAGTTTAACCAGCCCTCCACAATAATCATGATTCCAGCAACACAAAAACCCGAAAGGAAACGAGCGACAAACCAAACCGGCGGCTCAATAAACAGTATCTGGATCAAGATTGCGGTTGATGCAATCGATGCATAGGCAGCGTATGTTCTGATTTGGCCAGTTCTTTTGATTTGGCCAGGAGACAAAAGAGAGCTAAAAAGAGCGCCAACGAAGTATCCCGACATTACCAAGCCGGTAGTTATGACAGAGAAACCCTCAAAATCAGCACGCCAACTACTTAACGTACCTTGAAGGCCATTCCCTAGTCCAATAAAAAGAACCCCAAGAAACAGAGGCCAGGTTGTTCGTAATACAGAATTTAGCATATCAATCTAGAGTGTTTTATATAGCCAATAATAATACAAATAAATTAGTGTAAATTATTATGACATAATTAAAAATCGGGCATTTTAATATATTTCATGAGCAAAAGTGTGAAACATGGTAAAAGTTTTTTTTATGACCACAAACGATCAAAATAATTGGCTGATTTATATACTTGAATGTTGCGATGGAAGTCTTTATTGCGGCATCACAAACAACCTTGAAAGGAGGCTTAAGCAGCATTTAGGGGAATTAAAAGGCGGCGCCAAGTATACCCTCTCAAGACGGCCCTGTCATTTGGTGTATCAAGAAAAATCTTCGTCCCGAAAAGAAGCCTTGATAAGAGAATTGGAGGTCAAAAAAATGTCAAAATCTCAAAAAAGAAAATTGATTGAGTCATAACCAATTATCAAATTTAAAGGTTATGGCTATTGATAGGTTTGCTGCAGTGAACCAAGTTCATTAAGTACCATTTCTGCATGACCTTGGGGCTTTACAGAGAGGTATATTCTGGCAATTTTTCCTTGAGGGTCAACAATAAAAGTATTCCTTTTGGAGACTTTGAAGACGAATAAATCATTTAAAGAGTCATATTGCTTGGAAACACGTCCAGATTCGTCAGAAAGCAGCGAAAATGGTATTTGGTATTTCTCCGCAAACTCTTTATGAGACTCGATACTATCAATACTAACGCCAAAAACGACAGCCTTGCTTGCTATGATGCGCTCTGTTGCATCGCGAAATTCACACGCTTGCGTCGTACACCCCGGCGTGTCATCTTTCGGATAAAAATAGAGCACAACCCATTTTCCTTTATAGTCGCTTAAGGATTGCATTGAATTAGTTTGATCTTCTAGAGTAAAGTTAGGCGCCATGTCGCCAACCTCTAGATCAGCCATCGAGCAAGAAAAAATTGACAATAAAATCAATAAGATAAATGCTTTCAGACCTAATTTTTTATGCTGATTAGGCATGCAAAACTACACCCCAGGATTAATTTGATATAGATGCTAGATTATATAACTTCGTGATATTTGATGATGAGCTTTTACAGATTCGGCAGCTCTAAGTGGAGAGCTTTGTTTTGATTTGAATTTTGCATAGCACTATGGTACCAAGCCTTAGCTTTATTGAATTGCTTTTCGTTGGTGTTTAGTCTCCTATAAAAATCACTCTTTTTGTTGGCATTGACTAAGTTTTGTTTGTTTGATTGATCGTTCATTTAATTAACATTTCCTTATTAAGAGCATCTGCTGGTGGAAGGAGCGACCACCAGCTTCTGCCATTACCTCAATTACCACCAGGAGAGGAAAGTGGCAAGGGTGTTCGAGGTTCTTTTTGCTTACTAATTAATAAATCCAATAAATTCAAAGCCCTATTAAATTGCAGAGCGCTAATATCTTTTTTAACGGTTAAGGCTCTAGATTCAATTGTTATTGTGATATCATCAACTCCAAGCTCTTTGGCTTTGAATATTGCCCTAACAAGTTTTATATTTTTTGACAGCGTACGATACATATATCCAAAAATAAGTAAGCAGTGATTCCATTTTTACGCCTCAATTACGAATGTCAAATGTTTTATAGGTGAATTTTTGGTGAAGATTTCATGAAGATGCTTCAGTTTGCGGTGTTTTTAACTACAATAAAGTTTTTTAGCTACAATACTTAGTATGCAACATATATTGATAGTAGAAGATGACAAAACAATTGCTGAAAGCATAGCTTTTGTTCTCGAAAAAGACTCCTTTGGTTGGACTTGGTATGACAATGGACACGATTCACTTGATTACCTTGATAACAATGAAGTTGACTTAGTTTTGCTTGATGTAGGCTTGCCTGATATTAGCGGATTTGATGTATTGCGAAAAATTCGCTCTAAATCAAACGTGCCGGTAGTTATTATTTCCGCTAGAGATGATGAAGCTGACCAGGTTTTGGGTCTTGAAGGTTTGGGTGCAAACGCCTATATAACTAAGCCATTCAGCCCAAGGGTGATTGTTGCGCATGTCAGGGCGCAGTTGAGAAATTTTCGGAGTAATAGCGAGCCAAAATCGGAGTCGAAATTTGCTATCAATGAAGCTATGCAAAGGATGCTATTTCACAATCAAGAGCTCACTCTTACACCGGCAGAATATAAAATCCTGTCTCACTTAGTAAAAAACCCAAATCGCGTTCATACTCGAGAATATCTGTTGAAGGTTATTTGGGACAGGCCCCACGGCTCCGATGTCAAAACAATAAATACTCATATAAAATCAATACGTAAACGTCTAAATGAAATAGACAGCAGTTGTGAACATATAGAGACAATTCGAGGTATTGGCTATAGTCTCATTGAATGAAACACTTCAAATTAAATGTTGGCACCAAACTGTTCATTCTTTACTTTGTAATTAGTAGTGCTTTGGTCTGGGTTTTTGTTCAGCGCACTAGTATGGAATCCGCAAAAGGGGTCTTAGTTGAAGTATCAAGCTTACTGAGCAAGATTGTCTCTCAAAATATCAAAAACGGTGAAATAGATATTGCTAATTTTGACGGCATCGTTGAGGGTTACTTTCCATCACCCATTGCTAGTCAAAAATCTCGAAGTAATCAACTATTAGAAAATCTAGCTATCTACATTACCGATAAAGATGGGCTGCTTATCTTGGACTCTCGAGGTTTAAGCCTAGGAAAAAGCATGATAGAACAGGCAGAGGTCGGTTCAGCGCTTCGAGGCAAAAAAAGTATAAGTAGAATTTCAGTCGGACCTGCTCGTGACTCTAGAAAAATGTGGGGAATATATGGGGTTTATTTTTATAAACCTCAGTTCCTTTATGTTTCGAATCCGATTTATGACAACAATGGCGAGGTTATAGGAGTCCTTGTTGTTGCAGCTCCGATGCTAAATTTGACGGATGAGAATTATCTGTATGAATTCATTTTTTATATATTTCTTATCTCTTTATTTTTTGGAATCCTAGGCAGCTACAGAATTTCAAGAAACATTAACCGCTTAGAGAAATACAGCACAAGGCTTTTCAAGGGTGATGAAGTGTCGATTCCTGATTTGAATATTCAGTTCAATAAGCTTGCCCTAGCGATACAAAAGTCTCACGGGGATGTAGAACTTAAGGATGACGTTGAAGAGTACATTAACACATTAGCTCACGAATTACGCACACCCATCACGGGCGTGCGTTTAGCTGCAGAAAACCTAAAAACCGACATGAACGAAGATGAACGCTCTGATTTTATCAGAGGCATTCTTGATTCAAACAAGCACATGGATATGCTTGTAACAAGACTACTCGACCTTTCGAGAGTTGAAAGACGCGATAGTCTTTCAAACTTGGTCTCAATAAATGTCAAAGCTGTTGTTATAGGTGTCGTGAAGAAGACTAGTCGAGCTGGAAATATTGCGAAAAAGAATATAACTTTTAAATATGAAATTAGCGAGGATATTCAACTTAAGGCTGAAAGATTACTCTTTGAACAGGCGATAGGAAATATTGTCAACAATGCCATAGACTTTAGTCCTGATGGCGGCACTATAACTATTAAAGCCACCCAAACTAATTCAGCGGTCAATATTGTCGTTCTTGATGAAGGCCCGGGAATCCCTGTTCAGGTCATGAGTAAACTATTTACCCGTTTTTTCTCTGTTTCAAGGCCAGATACCGGCAAACGCAGCACCGGTTTAGGCTTAAGGTTTGTCAAGAAAATCATGCAACTTCATGGAGGCGAGATTACCTTGAATAATAGATTTTTACAAGCAGGCGCCGAAGCAAAGCTACGCTTTCCATTAATAGTCAAATAATCGTTGATATGAATATAAAATATCACTAGATAAAGTTTTTTTGCAATTGCTAGACAAACTATATTTATATGGTATTATTCGCGCAAAATTATTACAAAAGATTAACACAAAATGAAAATAATTATTCCAATTAAAAGAGTGCTTGATCCCTATACGCAGGCACGTGTTGACAAGCAATCTCAAACAGTTGATTTAAACAATGCCAAAATGGCAATGAACCCTTTTTGTGAAATTGCGGTAGAAGAGGCTCTGAGACTTCAAGAAGATGGAAAAGCTAGCGAAACAATAGCTGTCAGTATCGGCACTGATAAAACTGTTGACACTCTTAGAACCGCTCTAGCGATGGGTGTAGATAGGGCTATTTTCGTAAAAACTGGCTCCGAGCTAAATTTGCAGCCGCTTCACGTAGGCAAAATCCTAGCAAAAATTATTGAGAGAGAGGAGGCTCAACTTGTCTTTATGGGCAAGCAGGCTGTTGACAATGACAACAATCAAACCGGTCAAATTCTCTCAGGTTTGCTAAACTTTTCCTTGGGTACTTTCATTTCCGAGTTTAAGTTGAGCGATGATGGCGGCAGTGTTGAAGTTAGTCGTGAAATTGACTCAGGCATCGAAACTAGAAAGCTAAACATACCAGCCATAGTCACCGTAGATCTGAGACTCAATGAGCCAAGATACGCCTCCCTCCCAAACATCATGAAAGCCAGATCAAAACCATTAGAAACAATTGAGTTAACCAGTCTAGATATTGACGTGACGCCAAGAGTCAAGGTGCTTAGTGTTGAAGAGTCCGGCACAAAAGATAGAGCTGCTAAGGAAGTGCATTCAGCTCAAGAGCTTTATAGTGAATTAAACCAATTAGGAGTTTTATAATGTCTGCTTTAGTATTGATTGAATTAATTGGCTCTGAAGTTAGCGCAAATAGTCGTGCAGCTATTACAGCGGCATCTCAACTAGCAGATACGATAGATGCTTTAGTGCTTACAAATGCCGTTGATAACGCCTCTCAAACATCCTCTCTCGCAGGTCTAGGCACCGTTAAAGTGATAGTTAATGAAGAATTAGAGCATGCCTGTGTTGAGGTTGCTAGTGGACTAATTGCAGAGGTAATGGCTAGCTATAAATACCTTGTTGCTGGCTCTTCAACTTATAGCAAGAATATCGTTCCTAGAGTAGGCGCCCTTCTCGACGTCCAGCCTATCTCAGATGTCTGCGAAATAAAGTCAAAAAACACTTTCGTACGACCTTTATATGCTGGAAACATTATGGCAACAGTAGAGTCATCAGACAGTAAAATCCTGATGACTGTTAGATCGACATCATTTGAACACTCTCAGGACGGCGGATCTGCCTCTATCGAAGAGTTGTCATTAACAATGCCAGAATCTCAGTCAACCTTTGTTTCACTTCAAGAATCCCAATCAGAGCGCCCTGAATTGACAACGGCTGCAAGAATTGTTTCTGGTGGACGCGGCCTAGGTTCAAAAGAAGACTTCGCTTTAATTGACCAGTTGGCTGATAAATTGGATGCTGCAGTCGGCGCATCAAGAGCGGCGGTAGATGCTGGATTTATTACAAATGACTATCAAGTCGGTCAAACTGGCAAAGTAGTTGCCCCAAAACTCTATATTGCGGTTGGTATTTCCGGCGCAATCCAGCATCTTGCTGGAATGAAAGATTCAGAAGTGATTGTCGCGATAAATAATGACCCCGACGCTCCAATGTGTAGAATGGCTGATTTAATATGGAAAACTGACCTTTTTGGGGCCATGCAAGAGATGATTGATCACAACTAACGATCCTTTTAAGTTTATTAACTTATGGAAAGAGAGTCAATAGAATACGATGTAGTTGTTGTAGGCGGAGGGCCAGCCGGTCTTGCATCGGCTTGCAGACTTAAACAGCTCAATGCAAATCTTTCTGTGTGTCTACTTGAAAAGGGCTCAGAAGTTGGCTCCCATATCATTTCTGGCGCCGTTTTCGAACCTGAAGC
>CAJWTP010000056.1 GCA_913047325.1 uncultured Gammaproteobacteria bacterium | reverse complement strand
TTTTATGAACACAATCTATCCTGAAGACCGAAAAGCTTTTGCCTCAGGATTGACATATTATTGGGGCTCCCTATATGGCAGCTCAGAAGCACTTTCACTGATTGAGTTTACAAAGACTCACAAGCAAGTTGTGCTCTATATTGCCAGAGATATAAGCCACAGTATAGAAATTCAAAAAGCGCTTAATTTTTATAACCACGCATTAACAATATTAAGCTTTCCTAACTGGGAAGTTTTAGCTTTTGATCATTTCTCGCCTCACCCTGATATTGTCTCATTAAGACTTAAAACTCTCTCGCAACTCGAAACACTTGAAAAAGGAATTGTTATTACTTCACTTGAGTCCTTAACGCAAAGACTTTGCCCAAAAAACTATATAGCTAAGTATAGCCTCAATCTAGAAGTCGGCAACAACCTTGTCATAGAATCATTTGTCGATAAACTCTCAAGAATAGGCTATCGAAGAGCTTCTAGAGTAATGGAGCAGGGTGAGTTTAATATCAAAGGTGCTTTAATTGATATTTATCCAATGGGTTCAAAAACTCCGTTTCGGATTGATCTATTTGATAATGAAATTGACTCAATTCGTACTTTTGACCCTTCAACACAGAGATCTATCGATTCAATTCAAAATATTAATCTTTTGCCAGCTCGAGAATTCTCTTCAGACAAGGAAAGTATTTCTCTGTTTAAAGCAAATTATGAAAAAGTATTTGGCAATACTGATGGATTTATATATAGCGAGGTCGGAGAAGGAAGATTTCCAGGTGGTATCGAGTTCTATTTGCCTTTGTTTTTTAAAAAGACAGACACACTTTTTGATTATCTACCAAAAAACACAAAACTTGCCTTTCAAAAAGGTCTTAAGTCAGTCGCACTAGAGCAAAGTAATGAAATCAAAGAGCGTTTTGTGCATGCGCAACGTTCATTAGAGAGGGCTCCCCTTCCCATCAACAACGTATTTATGAGCAATGATGATTTTTTTAGTATAGTAAATACGAAACAATCAATACAAACTCAATCATCAAAATCTAACCAAAAAGAAGCATTAAATTTTTCAGTAAACCTTCTACCACCTCTTAAGATTGAATCTCAAACAAAAAATCCACTAAATAAACTGATTAATTTTATTAATACCTTTGCAGGCAGAATTTTAATAGTTTGTGGCTCGCAAGGAAGGCAGAGCGTGCTAAGTGATCTTCTCTTAAGCAGCCAAATAAAAGTCGCCAATAGCATTAATTGGGTAGATTTTCTAGAGCAAGATGAAAAAATCTGTATCACCAATGGCAGCCTCGGCGAGGGAATGATTTGCAATGGAATAGCCATCATTACCGAGAATAATTTGTTTGCCGCAGATGTGGTTAAACAAAAAAGGCGGAGACGGGCCAAACATAAAGACTTCGATGAAGCCATAAAAAACCTTATCGAAATCCAATTGGGTGATCCGATTGTGCACGAGTTTTACGGTGTAGGTCGTTACCTGGGACTTGAAACACGCAGCTTCGATGAAAACCAACAAGACTTTTTATCTTTAAAGTACGCTAATAGTGCGAAATTAATGGTACCAATTACCTCTCTCAACTTAATCTCAAGATACTCAGGCGCGAGTGCTGAAAATGCACCACTTCACAAACTTGGAAGTCAGCAATGGTCAAAAGCAAAAAAGAGGGCTGCTGAGGCGCTCTATGATGTCGCTGCAGAATTATTAGAAATATATGCCAAAAGGGAGTCACAAAAAGGCTTTGCTTACCCTGAACCAACTGATGCCTATAGCTCTTTTGTTGCAAGTTTTGCTTTTGAAGAGACGCCAGATCAAATTAATACCATGGAGTCAGTGCTCTCTGACATGCAATCCGAAAAGCCAATGGACCGATTGGTTTGCGGTGATGTTGGTTTTGGCAAAACAGAGATTGCAATGCGTGCAGCTTTTTTGGCAGTTGAGGCGGGCAAACAAGTTGCCATCTTAGTTCCCACAACTCTACTTTCCAGTCAGCATCACCAGACTTTTACTGATAGATTTATCAAATATCCTGTAGTAATTAAAGCACTATCACGCTTTCAAAGCCAAAAAGAGCAAAAGCATATAAAGGAATCTTTAAAACAAGGTACAGTTGATATCGTCATTGGCACCCATAAACTTATCCAAGGTTCAATTAAATACAAAAACCTTGGCCTGATTATAATTGATGAAGAGCATCGTTTTGGAGTCAAGCAAAAAGAGGCACTTAAAAAGCTCCGGGGACAAAGTGATATTTTAACAATGACTGCAACACCAATACCCCGAACACTTAACATGGCACTTGGCTCTTTAAGAGAGTTGTCCATTATCGCTACACCACCAGCTAAACGAAGCGCTATCCAAACCTTTGTTGATGAATGGGATGACGAAACAATTCAGGAAGCCTGTTCACGTGAAGTACACCGAGGAGGTCAAATTTTTGTCCTTCACAACGACATTGATACGATAGACAATATGGCTGAATTACTCAGCGAACTCATGCCGAACCTCAACGTGCGCATTGCACACGGCCAAATGCCAAGCAAAGAGCTTGAAAGAATTATGACTGATTTTTATCATCAACGCTTTCAATTACTAGTCTGCACTACAATCATCGAAACCGGAATTGATATTCCTACTGCAAACACTATCATTATTAATAATGCACAAAACTTTGGTCTCGCTCAGTTACACCAACTTCGTGGCCGTGTTGGCCGCTCACACCACAAAGCATATGCATACCTTGTAATCAAGTCTCACCAATCTATAACGTCTGATGCCAAAAAACGTCTAGATGCAATCGCTTCATTAGAGGAGCTGGGAGCCGGCTTTATGCTGGCCAACCATGACCTAGAGATACGTGGTGCTGGAGATTTGCTAGGAGAAAATCAAAGTGGCAAAATATCTGAAATTGGATTCAACCTTTATCATGACCTCTTAAAGAGAACCGTCCATGCAATCAAGAACAATAGCAAACTCAATTTAGACGACTCACTGCTTAAAGAAATTGAAATTAATACTGGTATTGCTTGCGTCATTCCTCAAACCTATCTCGACGATGTTCATGAGAGATTAGTATTCTATAAACGTATTTCTAGCGCAAAAAATGATGATGATCTTAAAGAATTAAAAATCGAAATGATAGATCGATTTGGAATCTTGCCTGACACTATAAATAATCTTTTTGCGTCGACCTCACTAAGAATTTTTTCCGAAAGGATTGGAATAAATAAAATAAATATATTTGATGACAAGGCAGAAATCACTCTCAGTAAAAACAACAATATTGAGCCAACTAAAATCATTAATTTAATTCAAAACAGCCCTCAAACCTATCAATTAAAAAATCAGAATACACTAATTTTCAATACCAAAATGGAGGAGAATCACTCTCGTATAGAAAAAGTTAGAAACTTAGCAGAAAGCTTAAATTAATTATTCCTAAATGATAAATTATTCAATATATATCTAATAAGTGGTTCAACCAATAAAGTGGCTATAAATAATACAACTAAGCCACCAATAATATCGCCATATAGATAAGACTGTATAAATTTTCCGGCGTTAATATTAACGGGTTCTGTATCTAAAGGAAAAAAATTATTCTGGATTGTCGTATAAACAAAAAATTTTTTAGGGTGTTATACAAAGCTGCCAATAAAACCAAAAAAACTACGTGCTGAAAAACCAACACTTCTCCATCGAAAAAAATTGACAGTCTAAATGCTTTCATAGAAGTAATGGCCAGCAGTGGTGATGTTGCACCAGCAATTGCTATTAAATGATTGAGTGGCGAGTAGATATCCCAATACCATATATATAAACCTGAAAGTTCAACAGCAGCCAGAACGCCAAAGAAAACTCTATAGCCAAATAAAAGATAGCACAAGGTAATCATGCCAATCTGAAGCCAGATCTGGGTACCTGCAAAAGCTACTACATCACCATTAATCGATGTTACGAAATATACTAATAAAAGGACTATAAAATTATTAACTAGAAAATTAGCAGAAATTTCTGCCGATATGCGCCTATGGGTCGCATTCACTTTTATTGCCTCATTAACAATAGCACTACATTCAGATTGCATGTCTATCTCGTCAAGGTCAATTTGATTATTTTCAAAGTAACCAGCTAATCTTTTAAGATCTTCACAAACTTCATCGCGCCCGTCATAAGTTGCGCCTTTTTTTGACGAGGAGGGGGTATATTGACTCATCGTATAAATTTTATGGGCAAGCTCGATAATTTTTTCTTTGTTTAATTGCTTGTCACTACATAAATTCTCTAGTTGGGTTAGAGGTTCATCAACAAAACGATACCAATTTTTCTCTTGAGAGCTTGAGAAAAAAAATGAGTTTACAAAAGTATTCATTTAGAACAACAGTAGTTAATCAAATGGTTCTAATGCTATTATAACTTTATAAAGTTTTCAGATCTAACTCAAGATCAATGCATAAACTCAAGATTCATTTCACGCCTATCAGTCGAAGACTGTTCAGAGGATATAATTCCTTGATGTTGTAGAGAAAGAACTGCTCTTTTTATAGTAGAAAGCGAATACTTAGCAAAATATGGATGATTCTTAATTGCGGTAATTGTAGTACAACAGTTAGACGAAACAAATGAGGCCACGGCCTTCTCAACTTCGGACAAGTTGTTCAAGCCCAGCTCTCTTTCGCATTCATCAAGCGCTTTTCTTAGCTGAAAAAGTTTATTTATTGCCGATTTCATATGGTTTTATATTATTATATTTATCTTTGTGGGGAGAGGTGATTATAATCAAATTTGTCTAGTTAGTAAATAATAAAATGCCTGTTTATATTTGAAAACCAAACCTAGATTTAAGACTAATATATTCAATATTTTTAATTCGCGGACCAAACTGACTTACAACAATTGCCGAAGCAGTGTTAGCAAATTGTGCTGCCCAACCATACTCACGTCCACTACTGAGAGCATGCAAGAAAGCTCCCGCAAACATATCGCCCGCACCATTGGTGTCAATAGCGTTAGTCGCCACCCCCTTATTGTAGCTTAAATCATGGCCATCATAGGTTAGAGAGCCGCCAGGGCCACGGGTGATAACAAAGGTTTTGGCATATTGTTTAAGAGATTCTGCTGCCGCTTCAATTGTATGTGTATCGGTAAACCTTCTTGCTTCATTAGAATTACAGAAAAGCAAATCAATCCCACCACCTATAACACTTTTTAAATTATCTGAAAAAAGTTTAACAATCAAAGGGTCTGACAAACTCATTGAAGTTTTTACATTATTCTGCTTGGCAAAATTCATAGCCTCTATGGCAACATCAGTTCTGTTCTGGTCAGAAACCAAATATCCTTCCATGTATAACCATTCAGAGTTGGCTAATGATTTTTCATCAACCTCTTGAGAAGTTAGTTCGAGGCTAGCACCAAGGTATGTATTCATCGTTCTTTCAGCGTCAGGAGTAACCATCACAAGACATTTTCCTGTTATGCCTTTTTCAGCTTTGACATTATGAAAATCGACGCCGGCTGATTTTAAATCTTTTACAAAAAAAGACCCATCTTTATCGGCTGCTACCTTGGCAGAATAAAATGTTTTTGAACCGAACTTACTTGCAGCTACCACAGTATTACAAGCAGACCCTCCACAGCTTCGCTTGACTGGTCTTGTTTGAGAAGTAATGGAATTTATTAATTCATGCTGACGTTCCTCATCAACTAGAGTCATCACCCCTTTTTCAACATCATTATCTTTTAGAAATTTATCTGTCACCACAATCTCGGTGTCCACTATGCCAGCACCAATTCCATAGACATTGTATTTAGCCATTTTTTTACCTATAAATATTTATAAAAATTAATTCATCTCAATGTACTTGGAACTGGAAAATGCACTGATTCATTAGAACCATCAACTTCAACTACTTCTTTAGCTCCACTGTCTATAAGATAGTTAACAACTTCTTGAACTAAAACTTCAGGCGCTGATGCCCCTGCCGTAACCCCAACTGAGTCAACTCCAATTAGCCATTCACTATTAATATCATTGGCGCGATCTATCAAGTATGCTGGTTTTTGTTTTTTTTCTGCAATCTCTCTAAGGCGATTTGAGTTGGATGAGTTTTTTGAGCCAATTACTATTAATACTTCTGCATCTTCTATAATTGCTTTGACGGAGTCTTGACGATTCTGCGTCGCATAGCAAATATCATTTTTTTTCGGAGCCTGAATCCATGGAAATTTAGTTTCTAGAGCCTCGACAATCAACTTGGTGTCATCGACAGACAGGGTTGTCTGACTCGTATAAGAAAGGCTTGTCTCAGTTTGATAATCAAGAGATTCTATGTCTTCAATCGACTCAACTAAAGAAATACTACTTGTATCAGATGATTGACCTAGTGTCCCTTCAACTTCTGGATGGCCGTCATGGCCGATAAGAATAACTTGATGATTTTGTTTCTGGCGCCTTACCACCTCTTTATGGACTTTTGTTACTAAAGGGCAAGTAGCGTCATAAATAGTTGGTGTCATGGATTGTGCCTGATTTTTTACTTTTTGAGAAACGCCATGTGCACTAAAAACAACAACAACACCTTTAGGGATTTGATTTATTTCATCAACAAACACAGCCCCCTTATTCTTCAAGTCGTTTACTACATACTTATTATGAACAACCTCGTGGCGGACGTAAATTGGCGAACCATGCTTTTCAAGAGCACGCTCAACTATCCCAATAGCACGTTCAACACCGGCACAGAATCCTCTTGGATTAGCTAACAATACTTTCATATGTGTTGTGCGTTATCAGATAAACAATTTATATAGAATGGTAACAATATAACAATTTAAATTAACCTTGGCGGGTTAATGCCGACAATATTTGATAAATTTTTTGTCGTAATTCTGAGCGATGAACAATCATATCAATCGCCCCCTTTTCCAACAAAAATTCACTTCTTTGAAAGCCTTCAGGCAACTCTTCACGAACTGTTTGCTCAACGACTCTGGCGCCAGCAAAACCAATTCTTGCATTAGGTTCTGCAATATGAACATCACCCAGCATTGCTAAACTTGCAGAAACTCCTCCCATAGTAGGATCTGTCAAAACAGAAATAAAAGGGATTTTTTTGTCTGCCAATAATTTAACTGCAAGCGAAGTCTTAGACATCTGCATTAAAGAAAAAAGCCCCTCCTGCATTCGAGCACCACCGCTAGCTGAGAAACAAATTAGTGGGTGTTTATTTTCAATTGCAGCATCAGCTGCCCTTACAAACTTCTCACCAACCACAGAGCCCATCGATCCACCCATGAAATTAAATTCAAATGCAGCTACAATCACCGGGATGCCCTTCAAAAAACCTTTCTTAACAATTAGAGCGTCTTTCTCTTTGGTCTTTTTTTGGGCGTCAGCACTACGATCCTTGTATTTCTTTTGGTCTTTAAATTTGAGTGGGTCAGTGGATTCAATATTATGAGCGAGCTCAAATTGGTGTTCTACGTCTAAGAAATTCTCGATTCGAGCTCTAGCTGAAATTTGTAAATGATGGTCACATTTTGGGCAGACATATAACAGACGTTTGATTTCTTCTTGGTAGAGAACACGACTACACTCTGGACACTTGCTCCAAAGACCTTCAGGTATATTTTTTTTTGCGTTTTTGCCGATTGGCGGCAGTATTCTCTCTAACCAACTCATTGTAAACCTTATCTAGTTAATGGCGTTCGAAATCTTAAGGGCCAGGTTACCAACCTTTGTAACCATTTTATCCCTATCACTAGATAATTGTTCAACAATGGAGACAATAGTACTTCCTACAATAACTGCATCTGCAGTTTCACTAATCTTTTGAGCTGTTTTAGCATCTTTGATACCGAAACCTACCCCAACTGGCAAATCAATATATTTTCTCATTCTGGATAAATGTTGATTAACGGAGTCAACATCAAGGTTGCCGGCACCTGTTACACCTTTCAAGGAGACGTAATAAATATAGCCGCTTGCAATTCCTGCAATTTGTTGAAGACGGTCGTCTGTTGTGGTTGGTGCAACTAAAAATATCAGATCAATACCGACATCATCTAGTTCTTTTTTGAGGTCTTGGGCCTCTTCAGGCGGCATATCAACCATCAAAACCCCATCCACGCCAACTTCCTTTGCCCTTTCAGCGAAAGCTTTGTAGCCATAAATTTCAACTGGGTTGGTATAGCCCATTAAGACAATCCCGGTATGCACGTTGTCTTCTCTAAAGCGCTCAACGATAGCAAGCACATCTGCCAAACTCACGCCATCAGCAACAGCTCGTTCATGTGACTTAGCTATCACCGGACCGTCCGCCATTGGGTCAGAGAATGGAACTCCCAGTTCAATAATATCTGCACCATTCTCAGCTAAAGAGAAAATCAACGCCTCAGTATTATCTAAGCCGCCATCACCGGCGGTAATAAATGGAATGAAGGCCTTTCTTCCAGACTGTTTGAGGTTTTCAAAAATATTTGTAAGTATTGACATATTAATTAATCATCTTAGCGAGTTCTGAATTTTATCACAGATGATATATGGCACAGCTTATTGTCATATAGCAGTTGGACTATCTTGTCTTGGAATATGCGTGCACAGCATCTACAAGAATTTTCATGTTTTCAGGGTCTACATCTGGCGTAATACCATGTCCAAGATTAAATACATGGCCCGTCTTGCCTTTAAACTGGTTAAGCACCTTTTTAACTTCAGAAACTATCACTTCGGGTGAGGCGTATAGCACAGAAGGGTCTAAGTTTCCCTGCAGCGCTACCTGCGGGCCGACACGACGCTCGGCCTCGCCAAGCTCTATAGTCCAGTCGAGACCAATGCCGTCACAACCACTTGCAGCAATTTGCTCAAGCCAAGCCGAACCGCCCTTAGTAAATAGTGTCACTGGAATAGTTTTGCCGTCGTAGTTTCGATGAAGACCAGCAACAATCTTAGTCATGTAATGAAGAGAGAAATTCTCATAACTCTGTTTATTCAATAAGCCTCCCCAAGTATCAAAAATCATTACTGAGTCAGCTCC
>CAJWTP010000055.1 GCA_913047325.1 uncultured Gammaproteobacteria bacterium | reverse complement strand
TCGGGAAAGTGAAAGGTTGTACGAACAACACCTCTCTTAACGCGGTCTGTAACTTCAACTTCCAGGGTAACCTCACCACGATCGGATTTCAATGTTGCGCGATCACCAGTTGAGATTTTTTTATCTTTGGCATCCTTGGGATTGATCATAATTACATCCTTAGGAAGTATTTCAGCGTTAGCTGTACGCCTCGTCATTGTTGCGCTGTTATAATGTTGTAACTCGCGACCTGTAGTCAGAATAAAAGGATACTCATTCTTGTGCTTAACTAGCTCTTCACTTTCTCTCCATTCATAGTAATGAAACTTACCTTTGCCACGCTTGAACTCTCCAATATGAAGAATCTTAGTATCTTCACCCTTCTTGTTTACTGGCCACTGAAGTCCCATTGGGTTCGCACTTAAAGCTTCCCAGGTGATACCTTCAAAGAAAGGAACAACATTTGCTACCTCTTTTAACACTTCGGCAGCATCATAATCTGACTGTTCGTATCCCAATTTTCGCATCATCTCCACAATAACCTGTCCATCTGTCTTGCAACCCTTGAGAGGTTTAACTGCAGCATTCACTTGCTGAACTCTCCGCTCGGCATTAGTAAATGTTCCGCTCTTCTCCAGGAAAGTTGTACCAGGTAGAATAACATCTGCCATCTTGGCAGTTTCGCTCATGAAGATTTCCTGCACTACTAACAGATCAAGCGCATTCATACTCTTAATAACGTGGTGCGTATTAGGATCAGTTTGTACAACATCTTCCGCAAAAACCCAGAGCGCTTTCACCGAACCATCAATAGCACCATCAAACATTTCAGGAATCTTTTTGCCTGCAGTAGTTGGAGTTGGAAGGTTAAATTTTTCTTGGTAATAGTCCTGCACTTCCTGCTGGTCCATCCACATATAACCTGGACCGTGGTGTGGTTGGCAACCCATATCAGCAGCCCCTTGAACGTTATTTTGACCCCGCAAAGGGTTAACACCAACTCCTGGGCGGCCAATATTGCCAGTCAACATAGCCAAGTTGGAAATTAACATCACAGTTTGGGAGCCCTGCGAGTGCTCTGTCACACCTAGTCCGTGAAACTCCATTGCATTGTTTGCACTTGCATAAGCAAGCGCTGCTTCTTTAACGTAATCCTTGTCAAGTCCAGAAATCTTAGCCATGTCGTCAACATCCAGCTCTTTAATTTTTTCAATAAACTCAAGCCCGCCCTCACAACGCTCTTCAATAAATTTGTAATCAACAAGACCAGCCTCAACAATAAAGTACTGCATCATATTAAGGACAGCAATATTTGTACCAGGCTTTAACTGCAGATAATAATCAGCTAACCGAGCAAGCTCTGTTTTGACTGGATCAATTACAATCAATTTTGCGCCAGATAACGCTCGCTGTTTAATTTTTGCACCAGTTACCGGGTGAGCAGAGGTTGGATTAGCACCGATAACAATCATTAAGTCAGCCAGAGGAATGTCTGTTGCCGGATTAGTGCCTGCCCCAGTACCAAAACTTTGTTGCATACCCCAAGCAGTTGGTGAGTGACAAACACGGGCACAGCAATCGATATTGTTTGTACCAACCAATTGACGGATCATTTTTTGAAATATAAAGTTTTCTTCATTCGTACAGCGAGCTGAAGAAATTCCGGCAATTGCATCAGGTCCATGTTCAATCTTGATTGATTCAAATTTTTCTTTAATAAAATCAAGAGCCTCATCCCATGAACATGGAACGAGTTCACCATTTTTTCTAATCAGTGGTGACGTTAAACGGTCTTCATGATTGTAAAATTTAAATGCATAACGACCCTTCAGACAGGTATGGCCTGCATTGATTGCATCTTGAGGTGCACGAATCGACAATACTTCATCATTTTTAACAGCAACTTCAAGATTACAACCCACACCACAATATGAACAAACTGTCCTTACCTTCTTGTCAGCTTCGACTGATTTTGATTGGAAAACATCTGAAATTGCCGATGTTGGACAGGTTTGTGCACAAGCGCCGCAAGAAACGCAAGATGAGTCTCCAAACAACATATCATTGTCGGTTGTGATACGTGATTCAAAACCTCTGCCAGTCATTGTCAATGTAAATTGCCCTTGAACTTCATCGCATGCACGAACACAACGAGAGCAGTTAATACACTTAGAAAGATCCATACGCATATAGGCGTGAGACAGATCTTTTTCACGGTCGAGGTGGTTTGCTCCTTTTGCGTAACGAATTTGTCGCACGCCGACACTTGCCGCTACGTCTTGAAGTTCACAATTACCATTTACTTCACAAGTTAGACACTCTGGCGGATGGTCACTTAGAACTAATTCAACGATGTTCTTGCGAAGTGTTTTAACACTATCAGAGTTTGTATAGATTCTCATGCCTGGGCTGATTGGTGTATGACAAGAAGCCACAGTTCTTTTAGGCCCATCTTCATTGTATTGAACTTCTACAGAACATACACGACAGGCGCCATATGGTCTTAGGTTATCGTCATCACAAAGGGTCGGGATTATCTTATCACCCAATGCTCTGTTGCTGAACTCCAAAACAGAGACTGAATCATCAAATGGAAATTCAACATTATCAATAAATACGCTTTGTGAATTATCTGACATACTATTTCTCCATAAGAGGCGCAAACTCCTCAGCACAATGCTCGAGAAGATTCTTTATCGGAAGAGGTAGGCCCCCGCCAAGGGCACACAGAGAGCCGGCCTCCATTGTTTCTAATAAATCATGCATCAATTCTTCCGAGAACTTTTGATCTTCTTCTATAGCTGAATGCAGCATTTCTTCACCACGCGTTGAGCCTAATCTACATGGAAAACATTTGCCACATGATTCGTGTGCTGTAAAAGCAAACAAATGTTTTGCATACTCGACCGCAGAAAATGATCGAGGTATACAAACAAAGCTCGCATGTCCAAGCAAAAAACCACCTTCATTGAAAGTTTCGAAATCAAGTGTAAGGGTGCGCAAGATATCAAGCGGCACAATACCGCCAAGTGGCCCACCTACTTGGATTGCTTTAATGTCTTCATTAAAGCCCCCGCCAATTTCATCGATAATGAAATCCATGGGAGCTGCCATATCGACTTCATAGAGACCTGGATTGTTAAAGTAGCCGTCTAGAGATATCAGTTTTGTGCCAGTAGAACGACCATTACCAATCTTCTCAAAAGTCTCGCCACCTAATTTAAAAATCGCAGCGACTGCAGCCAAACTCTCAACATTGTTCACAACCGTTGGTTTCTTATACAAACCTTCAACAGTAGGGAACGGAGGTCGCACATCAACCTCTGCACGTCGACCCTCAATAGAGGCAATAAGTGCGGTCTCTTCGCCACAAATATAGGCCCCTTGACCCTCAACAACACCCATATCAAATTCAAAACCACTGCCAAGAATATCTTTTCCCAAAAGGCCCAGCTCTCGTAATTTATCCAAAGCCCGATTAGTTGCTCTGATTGACTCTGGATATTCACCGCGTATATATAAAAACCCTTGCTTCGAGCCAATGAGATATCCACAAGCCACCATGCCAAATAATACTTTCAGTGTTTGTTCTTCAAGCAAATATCTGTCAGAGAAAGCTCCAGGGTCACCCTCATCGGCATTGCAAACAACATACTTTGCACTTGCCTCCTGCGCCTGACAAAACTCCCACTTCATACCGGTTGGAAATCCAGCGCCACCACGACCTCTTAGACCAGACTCCTTGAGTGTTGAGATTAACTCTGACTTGTCTTTTGAAAAACAGTCTTTTAACAATTCTTCAAAGTCCTCGTAACTTGAAAACACTTCGTTTTCTACTAGGAATGAAACGTCAGAATATGATTTCATTGCGTATGCAGGGCTGGTATGCTTACCTGCAACAATTTGCTCGAGTTTGTTTATATCATCACCGGAATAATTTTTACCTTCATAGTGAAAAGCGCTATTTTCGTAGCATCTACCCAAACAAATCATTTCGCCAACATTTTCGGCACCAAATTTTTCTTTTAGTTTATTGGAAACTGAGTCTTGAGTGCCACGACAAAGGCAAGCACTACCAGTACAGACATATGCTCTTCTGTTTTTAAAGTCTTCGTCGAGAAAGTCATAAAAACTTTTAGTGCTATGGATAGTGGAAACACCCATATTATATTCACCAGCTAACTGGCTATCAGTTACTGTAGTTGGGCTAACAGCAATCTTACCAAATAAACTATTTTTGTCGTCTTTTTTCCCCGACAATAAACTGATATTTCTAGACATTTCTTCTCCTAGGTTTGTGGATTAGTCTTAATTCTCCACTCGCCGTTGTAAATATTATATTTATTTTTTTTAACAAAACCTATTAAAGTAATGTCAAATTTCCTTGCTAAATCTAGGGATAATGACGTTGGAGCACCAATACCAATAACCATCCCTATCCCTGCCATCAAAGCTTTTTGCATGATATCAAAACTCAAACGACCAGAACACATCACAAACTGCTCAAAGGGTCGCAAAATACTATTTCGTCTAGCGTAACCTATCAATTTATCTAGCGCATTGTGTCTCCCTACATCTTCCGCCATATGAATTAACTCACCATCCGCACTAAAAAGAGCGCTTGCATGAACACCCCCTGTATCGGCAAACTGCTGTTGCTTAGCCCTCAATATTTCAGGCAATTTTGTTATCAAATCAACACTTACCATCGGCTTCATTCTTTCTATATTTGGCTCATATGCAATCTCAATTGCATTGAGCGAACCTTTGCCACAAACTCCACAACTAGAGTTCACCATAAAATGACGTTGTAAATTCTTTAAATCTAGCTGGCTCCCTTTTTTTAACGTTACAACCAATGAATTATCAATATCATAGTTACCTTCATTGTTTCCCTTTACAGAGATCTTCTCAATTTCACTAGTATCTCGAATAACACCTTCAGAAAAAAGCAAGCCAGTTAATAAATCTTCATCGTTACCTGGCGTTCTCATCGTTACCATTAACGGCTCAAGTAGCCATTCGCTACTTTTATAGTAACGTATTGATATTTCTAGGGGTTCTTCAATAGCAATATAGTCACTTGAACTCTTTAATGTTGAATTCTCAGCTCTATGAATGTCATAGTTAACTGTATCGCTAACTGTCATACGCTAGAAAAGACCTTGAACTAGTCCGTCCTCATCCAGTTTAATCTTATCAGCCGCGGGTACTCTTGGTAATCCAGGCATAGTCATAATCGCTCCACAAACAACCACAACAAATTCTGCTCCCGCCGAAAGCCTTACCTCACGAATTGACATCGAGTGTCCGCTAGGGGCGCCTAGTAATTGTGGGTCTGTTGAGAAGCTGTATTGGGTCTTGGCAATACAAACTGGCAGGTGGCCAAAACCATTATCTTGATACCAATTAAGTTGATCTCTAACCGACTTATCAGCCAACACCTCATCAGCATGGTAAAGTGTTTTGGCAATCGTTTCGACTTTCTCTAGAAGAGGCATTACGTCATCGTACAATGTTTTAAACTGCGATGCACCTGAATCAGCAAGCTTAACCACTTTTTCTGCTAATTCTACTGCACCATCACCACCATGCTCCCAATGACTGGTCACACTAACTTCAACATTGAATTGTTCGCAGTAATCTCTTATTACTTGAAATTCGGCTTCAGTATCAGATACAAATTTATTGATTCCAACAACCAATGGAACGCCAAATTGACTTAAATTACGAATATGTCTGCCTAGGTTTGGACAGCCTTTAAGGAGAGCTTCTGTATTTTCTGTATTTAGCTCCTCTTTAGCAACACCGCCTTGATGCTTAAGAGCACGAACCGTCGCTACTAATACGACAGCATCTGGAGCTAATCCAGCCTTTCGACATTTAATATCAAAGAATTTTTCAGCACCTAAATCTGCACCAAAGCCAGCTTCAGTTACGACATAGTCAGACAGCTTAAGTGCAGTCTTTGTAGCAATAACTGAGTTACAACCGTGAGCGATATTAGCGAAAGGCCCGCCATGAATTAGCGCAGGGTTTCCTTCCAGAGTTTGCACCAGATTTGGTCTAAATGCATCTTTTAATAGCACTGTCATAGCATGATGAGCATTAATTTGCTTCGCTCGAACCGGCGTCATTTCACGAGTATATGCAATAATAATATTACCCAACCTTTCTTCTAGCTCCTCCAAATTTTGTGACAAACAAAAAATAGCCATCACTTCTGAAGCAACAGTAATATCAAATCCATCTTCTCGCGGATAACCGTTAGTAGATCCTCCCAAAGAAGAGGTAATTGATCTTAGTGAACGATCATTCATGTCAACAACACGACGGAATACAACTTTTCTACTATCAATATTGGTTGAGTTGCCCCAATAAATATGATTATCAATCATTGCAGAAAGTAAACTGTGCGCTGAAGTAATTGCGTGGAAGTCCCCAGTAAAGTGCAGGTTGATATCCTCCATTGGAATCACTTGAGCATAACCACCACCAGCAGCTCCACCCTTCATGCCAAAACAAGGGCCTAAGCTTGGTTCACGCAGGCAAACTGTGGTCTGCTTACCAATTTTGTTAAGTCCATCAGTAAGGCCAACAGAGGTTGTTGTTTTACCTTCACCAGCCGGGGTAGGAGTGACCGCAGTAACTAGAATTAGCTTACCGTCCTTATTATTTTTTACATTTTCAATAGCATTCCATGAAATCTTAGCCTTATCATGACCGATAGGAGCCAAATCTTCTGCATTAATATTGAGTTTTGCAGCAATTTCGTTAATATGTTGACCTGTAACTTCTCTCGCAATCTCAATATCTGTTTTATATTCGCTCATTTCTTCTCCTGAATATCAATAAAAGCAAAAATAGAAAGTCATAAAAAACCATCCCCACATAGAGCCATAATGCCCAAGTGAAAACAACTTTAAATATCCTTTCAAATAATAATGTGGGGTATTATCTTACAAAATCGATCAAGCTTTAAATAATAAAATTCATAACAGCTTGAATTTAAATCACCGGGCAAACAATACCTTAATTATATATTAGAATCTTCAAAGCTATCTTTGCGTTCTTCTATATACGCCAGTAGCGCTTCATCAATCGCCTGATCAAGTGGTGGCAATTCATATTCCGAAAGCATTTTTTTATATTTCTCATTGGCAATCATAGCAGTATCTCTTGAACCATCTTCTACCCACTGCTCAAAACTATTATCATCGAACACATCTGACATATAAAAGGCCGCCTTATAATTTTTCTTGGTATGCTCACACCCAAGAAAATGGGACTGCGGACCAACTTCATGAATGGCATCCATTGCCTGACCATTTTCGGTCATATCTACTCCTTCAACTGAAACTCGCATCATTCCAGCCTGGTCTGCATCCATTACAAACTTTTCATAACTCATACATAAACCGCCTTCCAGCCAACCAGCGGTATGCAAATTAAAGTTAACACTAGAGTTGATTGTTGCCTGCATAGTGTTTGCCGCTTCATAGCCTGCTTGCGCGTCAGGCATCTTGGCGCCATTAAAACCTCCACCACTTCTGAATGGAACACCCAAACGCCTAGCTAACGCTCCAGCAATATTCATCATGTGACCCGCCTCAGGAGTGCCAAAAGTTGGGGCTCCAGACTTCATAGACATTGCAGTTACAAAATTGCCATAAACTACTGGGGCTCCTGGTCTGATTAGTTGTGCTAGTGCCATGCCAGCCAAACCTTCTGCTAGACTCTGCGCAGCAACGCCCGCGGCGGTAACTGGCGCCATTGCACCGGCAACAATAAATGGTGTTACAACTGTTGCCTGATTATTACGCGCATAAACTTTTAGTGCTCCCAACATAGTTGCATCAAATGCCATTGGCGAACTAGCATTGATTAAGCTAATTAGGACGCAATTATTGTCTACAAATTCATCACCAAAAACAATTTTTGCCATATTAACACTATCTTGAGCCCTCTCAGCTGCTGTAACTGAACCCATAAAGGCCTTGTCGGAATACTTGATATGACTATAAACCATATCAAAATGACGTTTATTTACCGGTAAATCAACTGGCTCGCAGATTGTTCCTCCGGAATGGTGAAGATTGTCTGACATGTACGCCAGCTTGACAAAATTACGAAAATCCTCAATAGTTGCATAGCGCCGTCCTTCATCAAGGCTATGCACAAAGGGTGGGCCATATGCCGGAACTAAGACCATATTATCACCGCCAATAACTACACTTCTTTCTGGATTTCGAGCATGTTGGGTAAACTCTTTTGGAGCAGAGTCTTGAATGATTTTTCTGCACATCCCTCGCGGGAAACGTACACGTTCACCATCAATACTTGCACCAGCCGATGAAAGGATGTCAAGAGCTTCTTGGTCTTCAGAAAATACAATACCTACCTCTTCTAAAATAGTGTCTGCATTTTCTTCAATAATACTCAGTTCATGATCGCTAAGAATGCTGTAGTGGGGTATTTTACGTTTAATATAAGCTGGAGCTCTAGGCGCCTCTTGCACTACAGACTCTTCAGCACCCCTTCGGCGTCTACGTCTTTCTCTAGCCATCATTGTCACTCCTTTTCCTATATTTCATCACTATGACACTGTTTTTCGGCGTCTTACTTTATTAATTTTTTGTCCCTTAACTGGTGATACACTGAATTTCATTGCATCAACAAAATACTGTTGGAATTTTGGCTCAGTAGCAGTCTCAATTTTGACAACTTTGTCTACTGCGTCAATAATTGTTTTTCTTTTACTAACATCCAATAGGGCGGCACTTGCACCAATTCCGGCAGCATTTCCTACAGAAATAATTTTTTCTTCTGTTGAGGTCGGAATGATGTCCAATAAAGCGACATATCTGGCATCCAAATGAGCACCAAAGGCTCCCGCTAATAATACTTGCTCAAAATCAGTGCATTCAAGGTAGTCCATCAATATCGAAACGCCTGCAGAGAGCGCTGCTTTAGCTAATTGAATTGAGCGTATATCTACTTGTTCAATATAAATTGACTGTTCACCTTGGTCGACCAACAAAAACCTTGTGGTGTTGCCCTTTTTTGAAAAGCGCTCTGGCGCAACTGATTCAACAAAAAGGCCGCTTTGGTCAATAATGCCAGCCTCAGCAAAAGAGACGATAGCCTCAATAATGCCACTACCACAAATACCTATAGCTTTTATCTGAGCTAATTCAAAGTTTGGCTCGTCAGACCATGCATCACAACCGATAACTTTATAGCGCACATTTAAGGTATCTTTATCAATCCTCACTCTTTCGATTGCGCCATAAGTCGCCCGCACTCCGGAACTAATTTCTGCCCCTTCAAAAGCAGGTCCCGTTGGAGATGAAGTTGCATAAACCCTGCCTTCCTTTGCAAGCATAATCTCAGCATTAGTACCGATATCAACAAGCAAAGTTGTTTGGGAATGCATTATATCCATCTGACTAAGGTATGCCGCGGCAGTGTCTGCACCAACATGGCCAGCAATCAATGGCAAAAAGGATATCCTAGTTT
>CAJWTP010000054.1 GCA_913047325.1 uncultured Gammaproteobacteria bacterium | reverse complement strand
ATATAATCTAGTCGATTGATATCAAGCGTTACGTTACTCTAACAGCTTGCGTATCAGTCTGATTTAACTTTTTAAAGTAATGCTTACCAACTATTCAAATAGTTTAATTTTACTCGTAAATCTACACCTTCTTTAATACCTATCCTTAGATACAAAAAAAGCGAACAAGAGATTGCTTTTTACTTCTTTGTCCAAGAAGATTGAGGGTATGGCTAAGCAAGCGTTTCAGAACCAAAAGCACGGTTGGGGCTGACTTTATGATTCTGAAAATCTCTTGTTCGAAACTTAAATTCTCATTAATCGAAGTTAATGAGAATGGCCATGACCTTTGTCAAATGAGGTTGCCTTTTCAACATTGAGGACTTTCCCTTTTTTGCTAATGCTAAAGAAAAGAGTTTCACCGTTCTCAGAGTTTGTCGCTTTAACTATATATTCTCTCTCTGTCGCTTCAACTAATTCGAAATCTCCCTGTGCGACCTTATTCCATGAAGTGTCCAGCTTCCCTACAGACATTCCATTGTTTTTAAAAGTAAGTGTTTTAGCCGTTGTCTGGGCAGCTTGGATGACCTCCATAACACTTACCTCGCCATGCGCTCCTCCATGTGCGAAAGCATTAGAAGAAGCTAAAAGCGCAGATGCAATTGTTAATACTTTTATGTGTTTCATTCTGTGATTCCTCATTTTTACTTTAAACCTTCAACGATGTATTCACCGCTGAAAATTAGTTGAACATCAATATCTTTGTCTGTGTTGTTTTTCCAATACCAGCCATGTGACCCGTTAAAAGGAACAACAAAACTCCCTTTCATACTTTCAACAGTAGCGACAGTGTATGACTTAAAATAGCCAGTATTATCACCATCTGGTTCACCATGAAGATCGACATATAGCTCGCCATTACTTGTTTGCCATTCATAAGTGACCTGCTGGCTCTCCATCATGCTGAGCTTATACTCGATACCTTTACCTGCTGGAACAGTAACGACCACTGTATCTTGGTCACCGTCTGTACTTGTCTTAGCAGATGGAGATTCTCCGTCCTGATTAAATACTGTTAGACCGAGCTTCTTTCCGACACCAGTAGGGTCAATGTCATACTCAGCAGGTAAAATAAATAACACTAGAGTCACTACTGCTACTGACAATGCAATTACAGTCGCTTTTATCAGTGCTCGATTTGTTTGATTAGATTCCATAAATATATTTCTCATAAGATTTAGCTAACAAAATACCCTGTTAGTTGCATGCCAACTAACATAAAACCACCACTCATCAAGACTGTGTTCGTTGCCGCAGAAAAACGGTCGAAACTCTCGAATTGACGCCAAAAATTAATTAACAGAAGAATAAAAATAAGAGCCATAAACTGACCAATTTCTACTCCAATATTAAAGGAGAGCAGATTTAGCGCTAGCCCATCTTCAGGTAAGTGAAACTCTTGGATCTTTGTTGCTAATCCGAAGCCATGAAACAAGCCAAAAATAAGTACAGCTTTCTTAGGGTCGGGTTGTTTACCAAAGAAGTGGGTGAATCCTCCGAGGTTATCAAACCCTTTATAAACCACTGATAAACCGATAATTGCATCAATCAGGTATGCATTAACCTGGATATTAGCTAGGACTCCAGTCATTAGAGTTAAACTGTGACCTATCGTGAACATACTTACGTAGAGCAAGACGTCTTTACTATTTCTCAGAAAAAACAGCACTCCCACTAGAAACAGCAAATGGTCATAACCCGTAACCATATGTTTAGCTCCGATATACAGAAAAGGAATTATCTGGATACCAGTGTTGTTTTCTAAGAAGTTACGTGTACTGTCGTCTACACCGTGTGCAAAGGCTTCAAACGAAGCCATTGCACACAGAGATAGAAGAAGGTACACCAAATGCGTTAGCTTTAATTTACCTAACATTTATTTACCCTTCGCTTTTCATTAATGAATTCCCAGAAATGTGCTCTTCAGACTTGTCGTTCGAATGTAAAATTCGAAATAGTGCGGGTAAGACGAAAAGCGTTAAGATTGTTGAAGAAATTACACCTCCTATTACAACGGTTGCCAATGGTCTTTGAACTTCAGAGCCGATTCCTGTGTTTAATGCCATTGGAATAAAACCTAGCGAAGCTACGAGAGCTGTAGTGATAACAGGTCTTAACCTCGTTACTGCTCCTTCGATAATTGCACTTTCGAGCAATTGGTTCCTCGAAATTAAATCTCGAATAAACGAAACAAGCACTAATCCGTTCAGAATTGCTATACCAGATAACGCTATAAAGCCGACTGCCGCAGATATTGAAAAAGGGATGCCTCGAAGGTACAGAGCAAAGATCCCCCCTGTAAGTGCTAATGGAACCCCTGAAAAAATAATGAGCGAGTCTTTTATCGAACCTAGTGCTAAGAATAAAAGTAAAACAATAAGAACAAGTGTGACTGGCACCACAATGCTTAAACGCTCAGACGCAGACTGTAGCTTTTGATAAGTACCACCATATTCAATCCAGTAACTGGCAGGTAATTTAACTTTAGATTTAATCGCTGCCTGTATATCTTGAACAAAGCTACCTAAATCTCGACCACGCACGTTGGCAGTAACAACGACTCTGCGCTTTCCGTTTTCGCGGTTGACTTGATTAGCTCCTAAAATAACTTCCATATCAGCAAGCTCTTTTAGAGGTATATGCTCACCATTTGGTAAGGAGATAGGCAAATTAGACAGCGAATTTACATCTTGGCGCTTTTCCTCAGGAAGACGCGCTACAATATCGAAACGTTTATCGCCTTCGTAAAATTTTCCTGCGACTTGCCCCCCCATAGACACAGCTACTTGTGTTTGAAAGTCTTCAAGGCTAAGCCCGTATAATGCGAGCTTTTCTCTGTGCGGTAGAAAAGTGAGTACTGGAAGACCTTTAGTTTGCTCTACCTGCACATCACGTATACCTTCAACATCCTGAATTGCCGTTTCGATTTCTTTCCCGAGTTCAGCCAAAGTATCAAAATCATCACCAAATACTTTTATTGCAAGCTCTGCTCTAACTCCAGCAAGCAACTCATTAAATCGCATCTGTATTGGTTGGAGAAATTCATACCTATTGCCTGGCACAGGTGTAACTAGTTCTTCTAATTCAGCAACTAGCTGTTCTTTAGTCTTATTAGGGTTAGGCCATTCGCTTCTAGGCTTAATAATTATAAAATTATCAGCAACGCTAGGAGGAACTGCATCTGTAGCTACATTCGCGGTACCTATTTTTGCAAATACGCGCTCTACTTCGGGTAACGCTTTTATTCTCTCTTCAAGTACTTTCTGCATCGCAATAGATTGCGATAGTGAAGTACCAGGAATTCTCAGCGCATGCATCGCGATGTCGCCCTCATCAAGGTTTGGCACAAACTCACTGCCGAGCCGCATCCCCATAAATGAAGCCAGCACAACTAATGAGAATGCAACTATAATGACCAGCCATCTCGCCTTTAAAATAACCTTCAGAGCAGGCCTATAAAGTGATACTGAGGTATTGATAATGATGTTTTCTTTCTCAGTTACCTTGCCTTTGAAAGTTAGCGCAATAGCAGCAGGGATAAATGTAATTGAAAGTACCATCGCGCTAACAAGAGCTATTACTACCGTTATTGCCATTGGGTGAAACATCTTTCCCTCAACACCTGATAGCGCAAATATAGGTAAGTAGACTGCGGTTATTATGAAAACCCCGAATAAAGCAGGTCGAATGACCTCTCGTGTCGCATCGTAAACTAAGGATAAACGTTGTTTGGCGTTAAGCTCGCCTTTTTGAGTGGCATGAGAAAGTCTCCTCAAACAATTCTCAACGATAATGATAGCCCCGTCGACTAACAATCCAAAATCGAGTGCACCTAAGCTCATCAGATTCGCTGTTGTTCGTGTTTGAATCATTCCCGTTACAGTCATAAGCATGGCGAAAGGAATAACTAAAGCTGTCAAAAATGCGGCTCTTATGTTGCCTAATAGTAAGAACAGAACAACAATGACCAAAATAGCCCCTTCAGTAAGGTTCATTTCGACCGTATCTAATGTTGTATTGACTAGTTTTGTTCGATCGTAGACAGCGTTTACGACTATTCCTTCGGGAAGTGACGCGCTAATTTCTTTTATTCGTTCACCAACACCTCTCGCGACCTTTTGGCTGTTCTCGCCTATCAACATAAAGACTGTACTCAGCACGACCTCTCGACCATTCTGTGTTGCAGCCCCAGATCTTAGCTCCTTACCTTCTTTTACTTCCGCGACGTCTTTTACTCGAACAATCTTGCCAAGGTCTGTAGGCAAAGGAATCTCAGAAATTTGTTTAAGCGTTTCCACTTGTCCAGGCAGTCGAATTAACCATTGAGCACCATTTTTCTCAATAAAACCTGCACCTTTATTTGAATTATGCTTTCCTACTGCATTTATGACATCTTGCTGAGTTAAACCGAATAACAATAATTTATCGGGGTTCAGTGCAATAAGGATCTCGCGCTCAAATCCTCCAATTGGGTTGACTTCAACAACGCCTTCTACTTGCATCAATTGTGGACGAATTACCCAATCATGAACTGTTCTTAAGTCTGTCGGGGAAATTGGACGACCATCTTCATTGGTTGTCCCTTCCTTAGCGTCAACCGTGAACATGAATATTTCACCAAGTCCCGTAGAAATTGGCCCCAACTCAGGCTCCAGTCCTGAGGGAAGTTCAGATTTTGCAGCGTTAATACGTTCATTGACTAATTGCCTAGCAAAATAGATATCAGTGTCATCATTAAAGATCGCAACTACTTGTGATAATCCATAGCGAGATACAGAACGCGTATAAGACAGGTTTGGAACTCCTGACAATGCGGTTTCAAGAGGAAACGTGATACGTTGCTCTACCTCCAGTGGGGTATACCCAAGTGCCTCTGTATTTATTACAACCTGCACATTGGTAATGTCTGGTACAGCATCAATTGGCAGCTTTTGGAAGTTCCAAAGGCCAAGCATCGCTACCGCGAAAACAAAAACGAGAATTAGCTTACTTCTCTCGATTGAAAATTTTAAAATAGCATCTAACATTCAAGGAGTTCCTTAGTGGTCGTGAGACGCGCCCGACTTCTCAATATCAGCCTTTATTATGTAGCTGTTGAGAGTGACATATTCTGTTCCAGAGGGAATGCCGTTTAGTACTTCAACCCATCCCTCTGCTTTTCGGCCGAGCTCAAGCATCCGAACTTCGTATTGATCACCAAACTTTCCATAGACCACCGTGAAATCTCTAAAAGCCTGAAGGGATTCCTCTTTCACAGCTCTTTCAACGGTGAATGAGTCAAAGAGAATTTGGGCTGTTATAAACTGTCCTGGTGAGTAAAAGCCGTCATTATTATTTACAATGGCGCGATAGACTTTTGCTTGCGAGCCGTTAACGGCATAAAGGCTGTCAAAAATTTTAGTGCTTATCGTCTTATCGTGACCCGGAACTTGTATATCGACGGGAGCATCTAACAATTTCTTGTTTTGGTCTTCTGGATATACGTTCAGCTCTGCTATTAATTGCGAGGTATCAGTAATAGCGACTAGTTTCTTGTCTCCCGATTGTTCGCCTACCCCAATATCCTGAAATGTAATTAGGCCATCAATCGGCGATTTAACTTGATAACTTTGCAAGCTTTCGCTTGATTGGATAGTGAAAAGAGTCTGCCCTTTCTTTACTGCTTGACCTAAAATGACATCAACAGAAGTTATTTCGCCTGGATAACGCGCAGATATATTCCTCACTGCATTGGGGGGTAAAACTAACTGGCCATATACTTTCAACCGCGCGTTAAGTTTTTTACTCGATACGAAATCGGTTTTAATGTCCATAGCCTTTGCTAGTGAATCATCTATTTTTGTCCTTCCTTCATAGTTATCGTAAGACCATTCGTATGTTTTGCCTTGGTAATTGGCAGTAAGTGAAACTAAAAAAGAGTGAGGTTCATAGATAACCATGTCACCGCGCAGATAATTGCCCTCAACATAAAAATCTATGTCATCGATGCCATCTCCCAAACGCGTGAGTTTTACGTTCACTTCAATGTCTTCAGCTGATATTCGCTGTCCTGCATAACTAGCGTATACACGAAATTCGGGAGGGGTGTCGGTTTCATAAATCGCCAGCTCGATAGCAAGGTCACCCTGTCTCAATACTCGACCATTATTAGGGCCTTTCTCTACTTCTTCTTGAGTAATTTCTTTAGCTGACTCAGCAACAGCTAGGTTACTGATTGCGGATAAGCTAATGCCAATATGGGCAAATGCTATTAAGGTAAATAATTTGCGAAGTTTCATAGTGCTCTCTCATTCTTGGATACCGAAGTACCCGTTAATCTCTCTAATTCAATGTTAAATAGTTGAATGTTGGTATAGGCATCGATTAGGCTCTTCTGCGCATTTAACAGTTCTTTCTGGACCGCAAAGAGGTCCGTATATGAGTAACTTCCGATGTTGTATGCTCGACTAGCTTGCTCATTTGCTTGCTCTAACATCGGAATGGAACTGTTTGATAATTTTTGGATTACATGGAGGCTGTGCTTTAATTTGTGAGTCAACAACAGAGCATCAGTGGAAATACTTTGAAGTAAGGCATCAGATTCAGCAGCACTTTGGCTCTGCTTTGCACGCAAAGACGTGATTAATCCTTTATTACGACCTTCGCCTCCAATAGGTATTGATATCCCAGCTACAAATGCAAAGTCGTCAATTACTTCGTTTCGTCTAATGCCTGTCGACACTTCCCAAGCGGGTGACTCCTCTACTACTGCCAAATCAATTTCAGATTCAATTTCTTGTTGCTGTAGTATGTAGCGTTGGATTTTCGGGTTTTCCTTCAATCTTTTCAAAACTTCATCTAACTCAGAAATTGAAGGAATATTTGTAAGCGTTCCAGTTACTGAAAAGTTTGTAGTACCCTTCCACTGCGCCGCTAATGCAGATTTTGTTGCTGCAATCTCATGAACAAGATCTTCTACTTCTAGCTCGTACAAAGATAGCGAAGCGCGAGCGCGGAGTTCATCGATAGCGTTAGCTTTTGCTGCTTTTACACGACCTTCTACATTGTCCAAGAGATCTTTCGCTTGGTCTTCTGCAATCTTCGCCAACTTTAAGTTCTCTTTTTGAGCCAATAAGGTTATATACAATCGTGCTGTATTTGCTGCGATATCAACGGCTTTAACCTCTTGATCAATTGTAGTTGCGTCAGCTTTCGATGAAGCTAGATTGACCCTAGACTCGATAATGTCATTTTCAAGTAACCATGAAATGCTCAATGTTGCTTGCAATCCAGATACCCCTGAGTTGTTACCAGAGCCCAAGAAATCCTCGAGTTGCGCATTAACTACTTTAGGCGTGCCAACCTCAGCTTGAGTAATAAGAGCTTTTGCAGCCTCTGATTTATGTGTGAATACATGTAATTCAGGATGTTGTTGCAGGGATAGACTAATTGCATCATTCAATGTGAGTATTTCTTGTGCATTAACACCAACAGACATCCCACTGATGGACATGCTTATAAGCATACCACTCACAAAATACCGATTGATGATCGGTTTTTTGCTTAATTTTTTTCCAAAAAACATAAATAAAATCCTTATGAAAGCTTTTTAAAAGCCTTCGACTAAGTTTGAAAATAAAAACCGTTCACCGATCGGTTTTTAGAATAAATTTTAATGGCTAAACACCGTTTCAATAAGATGATGAACACCGTCTAAAGAAGTCATACATAGAAAAAATAATGCAATGGCAAAAGAGAACGCTACAGTCTTATTGATAGGTGACAACTGCAACCTACCCAAGAGGAAATAGATGCGTTGCTCAAGGACATCTGCTCCGAAATTTACAACTAAAGCGCTTGATTTAAGTATGTCCTCTTGCGCATTAAGCTTTGCAACTTTAATTAAAGTGCTTGCAACGAATATCCGGTCAATTCCTTCTTCTAATACAGCATTGTCTGCATCTTGTTCCATAGCCAACACCATCTGTAGAGTTAGTAATCTTGCTACTGGTGCAAAATAAAATGAGACCAAAATACTAAAAAGCCACTTTTTCAGGGGATCATTATTTACAACATGCGCTCTTTCGTGCTTTAAAATGACATCAAGTTCTTCGGGAGTAACCTCATTCAAAAGCCCTGTAGTTATGAAGCATTTCTTGCTCCGTATTCCAGAGGTAAACGCTGCAAATTTAGGTATCTCAACTTCATATACCCCCCGGCTTAAGTTTTTTGAGAGGCAAGTTAGCAAGCTCACCTCCTGTCTATGAAGCCATAGCTGTCTCGTCTTTGAAGTCAATACAAACATCATGTAAGAGAGCAGGAGTATTATTGTAACTGCATGCCAACTAAACCAGTTGAAATCTGATATATGATGCCAATGAGCATATTGTTTAGTTTCAAATATGCTTGAGTAGACATATATATCAAGTAAGTAAAGACAGACTAAAATGCTCATTATCCATGGCATTGAAACACAAAACCAAAGCAGAGCTTTCCTTGGTTTTAACTGAACAGATGTTAACTTTTGTCCTAGTAAAGATACGCCAATAGACACAACCAAATTAGTTATTGCGAATGCAATAGTAAAAATTGCTAGCAGGTTGAAGAATATTGTCATTATTTTACTTAATCCTTGTTCACTGACTTGAGCTTTTTTTGCTCTTCTATAAGTTGCTCTAGTTTAGTTAGTTGGTCGACACTAAATTCACTTGAGATGGAAGAAAAAGCTGCGATAAGGCTGCTATCGTCGCCAGCAATAAAGTCACTAGCAACTGACTTTATAAGCTGTCCGATCAACTCGTATCTCTCGACTTTTGTGTTATAGATATATGCATGCCCCTCTTTTTTTCTGGCTAGAAGTCCCTTTTTGAAAAGGCGATCAAGTGTACTCTGGTAGGTATTTAAGCTTCCTCCCCTCACATTTATGAAATGCGAATAAACTTGCTTTACATCAACATCTTTGTGCTTCCATAAATAATGTAGAACTAGCTTTTCAAGTTCACCAAGATTCATATTCGCCGCACCCTTTTAAAAAACCGATTAACGATAGGTATTATACATAGAGAGTACCGACCGGCAATCGGTTTTTATCTCAGTTTTTTTCACTTCATCGTTAGGCGGAACTTATTAATAATATTATCTCACTATATTTTGCACTAAATACACCCACGCTTTCTCAACTCCTCAGCCCATTCTTTAAAGCGTTTTTCGTCGCGCTCTGCGGTCTTTGCACGTCTGTTCAATGTTTTCTTAGACAATGCTTTGGGCTCTTCTTTGTCAAATGTTACTCCAGACAAAGCATCGGCAAACATTTCCGGCTTTACGTGACTATAGTGCTGCTCGATCATTGCTGTACTGGTTCCACATTGGCGCGCAATTACGTCCATGCTGGTTCCGTTGAGAAGCTGCCACGTAATGTAGGTATGTCGAAGAGAGTATAGCGTTCGCGGTCCTCTGGGTGACTCTTTTAATCCCGAACTTTGGAGAGCTTTCTCAAATGCCTTACCTAATTGCTTTGTGGGTTCACCATTTGCTAGCAAAAATAGTTTTTGGTTAGGTGTACGCAGTGGAAAACGTTCTCTGAGTCTAGTTAAAGCACCAATCACATCACGTTTACAAACTACTTTACGAGGGCCTGTATATTTTGTTGTTTTACCTTTGGTGATGTGAATGAAGAATTGAGCTTTAGACCCTTGCGTTTTTATTTCGATGTCCTTCCACGTTAAGGCGTCCATTTCCGTTCCGTGTCTAATACCAGTATTTATTGTTATTTCACAATAATCATAAAGTAACTCACAGATCTGACGAGTTTTTTCACTATGGGCATTAAATTCTCTTTCTAGTATTGCGTCCAATACAGCTTCGTATTCCTCTTCCGAAAATGCAGAGCGGCGTTTGCCTGCTTCACCTTTAGATGAAAGAACAGGTACTTGAGCGGCGATCATCCATTTTTGCTCAATAGCTTCTTTAAAAACGAGCTGAAGAGCAGCATTGTGAGTTAATAATGTAGAGGAGGCTG
>CAJWTP010000053.1 GCA_913047325.1 uncultured Gammaproteobacteria bacterium | reverse complement strand
GCACAATAATATAGTATTTAAAACTGAATGTCAAGACTTTTTTTATTTTTTTTATAATTATAAGCTCGATTCGCTTTAAGATTAAGCCACTAATCCTACTGTTATAGGCCTAGTGGCTAAATAACTAAAGGCTGCAATTTAGCGCTTTTTGCCTCTCATCTTGCTAATCATTTGAAGTTGCGCCATAGACTCGGCCAGTGCAGCTTGGGTCGTAGAGACCTCTTGGTCTGACTGCGCATCAGACATTGCTTCTTCGGCACGCTGTTTGGCCTCAATGGCTTTAGCTTCGTCTAAGTCGTTTGCACGAATAGCTGTATCAGAAAAGATAGTCACAGTATGTGGCTGAACCTCAACGATACCGCCAGAGACATAAATTGACTCAACGCCATTTTCTGTTTCAACTCTTACTTCTCCAGGCTTAAGTGTACTAATCAGTGGCACATGCTGTGGATAGACACCAATCTCACCCATAGTAGCAGGCGCAAACACACAGTTTGCATCGCCTGAGTAGATTTCCTCAGTCGCACTAACTACATCAACATGAATTACTGACATTTACGCATTCTCCGCCGCTTTTTCTTTTACTTCCTCGATAGAGCCAGTCATGTAGAAAGCTTGCTCAGGAATAGCATCAAGCTCACCATCAAGAATAGCCTTAAAGCCTGAAATAGTATCCTTCAATGATACATACTTACCAGGCGAACCAGTGAATACTTCCGCTACAAAGAAGGGCTGTGACAAATATTTTTGAATCTTACGTGCACGTGATACGGTTTGCTTGTCTTCTTCAGAGAGCTCATCCATACCAAGAATTGCAATAATATCTTTCAATTCTTTGTAGCGTTGTAATACACCTTGAACGCCACGAGCAACATCATAGTGCTCTTGGCCAACGATTAATGGATCTAGTTGGCGAGAAGTTGAATCTAGCGGATCTACTGCAGGATAAATTCCTAACTCGGCCACCTGGCGTGACAATACAACTGTCGCATCCAAGTGAGCAAACGTTGTTGCAGGAGATGGGTCGGTTAGGTCATCTGCAGGAACGTATACCGCTTGAATTGAAGTAATGGAGCCTGTCTTGGTAGAGGTAATACGCTCCTGAAGTGCGCCCATTTCAGATGCAAGTGTTGGCTGATAGCCTACCGCAGATGGCATACGACCTAGTAGTGCTGATACCTCAGTACCGGCAAGCGTATAACGGTAAATATTATCAATAAACAAAAGCACATCACGACCTTCGTCGCGGAAATATTCAGCCATCGTCAGGCCGGTCAAACCAACACGGAGTCTGTTTCCTGGTGGCTCATTCATCTGACCATAAACTAGAGACACCTTGTCAAGTACGTTTGAATCCTTCATTTCATGATAGAAGTCGTTACCTTCACGTGTACGTTCACCTACGCCAGCAAATACTGAGTAGCCTGAGTGTTCAATCGCAATGTTTCGAATAAGCTCCATCATGTTGACTGTCTTACCGACACCAGCACCACCGAACAAACCAACCTTGCCGCCCTTTGCAAATGGACAAATTAAGTCGATTACTTTAATGCCTGTTTCAAGCAATTCTGCTGCAGGTGCCAATTCGTTGTAAGCAGGGGCAGCACGATGAATTTCCCATTCTTCTTTCTGACCGATCTCACCTGCATTATCAATTGGCTTCCCAAGAACATCCATTATGCGACCTAGCGTCTTTTCACCAACAGGTACAGTGATAGATTTGCCAGTATTAGTGACCTCTAGTCCGCGCTTTAGTCCTTCAGATCCTCCCATTGCAATCGCTCTCACGATATTGTCACCGAGCTGTTGCTGAACCTCTAAAGTAAGGTTCGTTTCAGTTACATGAAGGGCGTTATATACTTTTGGTATTGCGTCTGATGGAAACTCGACATCGATAACCGCGCCAATAATTTGTGTAATTTTACCTATACTCATTTGCTTTTCCTTTTTTGTAAATCTTAAACAGCAGCCGCGCCACCAACAATCTCAGAAATCTCCTGAGTTATTGCAGCCTGCCTTGCCTTATTGTAAATTAACCCTAGCTCTTTAATCATATCTCCAGCATTGTCAGTTGCACTCTTCATCGCAATCATACGGGATGATTGTTCACACGCCATGTTTTCAACAATGCCTTGGTAAACCAAGGCTTCGATATAGCGAACCAACAATGCAGTTAATGCATCTTCAGCATCTGGTTCGTAGATATAATCCCAGTAGTGGCCCATGCCTTCAGTCTCTGTGATCTCCATTGGCACAATTTGTTTAACAGTAGGAACTTGAGTCATGGTATTTTCAAACATGTTGTAAGCGATCATGATTCGACTAAGCTCGCCTGAGTCATAACGATCCAGCATCACTTTTATTGTGCCTAATAGGTCATCAAAATGAGGTGTATCACCTATATCTGTCAATACAGATGTAATATTTAGACCAAAGTTTTTGAAAAAAGATGTACTTTTTTTACCAATCGTACAGAGCTCAACTTCAACACCATCTGATTGCCAATTAGCGATATCTTTTAACAAACTCCTAAACAGGTTGGTATTTAAACCGCCGCATAAACCTCTATCACTTGAGATAATAATTACGCCAACTTTCTTTACCTCATCAGAAGCAGTCATGTATGGATGCTTGAATTCAGAATGAGCGTGCGCTAAGTGGCCAATAACCTTAAGTATTTTTTCAGAATACGGACGTGAAGCCCGCATCCTGTCCTGTGCTTTTTTCATCTTAGAAGCAGCAACCATTTCCATGGCTGAAGTAATCTTCTGAGTATTTTGAATACTCGAGATTTGCGTCCTAATTTCCTTGCCTACTGCCATAGTTTTCTACCAAGTATGGTTAGCCTTAAAGTCATCAATCGCTGCTTGAAGTTTTGCGGCAATGTCATCGTTGTAATCGCCAGACTCATTGATTTTAGCCATCAAGTCAGCTTGGTTTGCATTCATATACGCTAAAAGTGACGCTTCAAAATCAACCACTTTATTGACTTCAACATCGTCCAAAGCGCCGCAGTTTGCAGCAAAAAGCGATGCCGTAGTTTCAGCCACATTCAGAGGTGAGTATTGCGCCTGCTTCATCAGCTCAGTGACTCGCTGGCCACGATCAATTTGTGCCTTGGTTTCTGCATCAAGGTCTGATGCAAACTGAGCAAAAGCTGCTAACTCGCGGTACTGCGCCAAGTCTAGACGTATACCTCCGCCTAACTTCTTAATAGATTTAGTCTGGGCAGCACCACCAACACGCGATACCGACAGACCGGCATTAATCGCAGGACGAATGCCGGCGTTAAATAGGTCGGTTTCTAAAAAGATCTGGCCATCTGTAATTGAAATGACGTTCGTTGGCACGAAAGCTGATACGTCGCCCGCTTGTGTCTCAATAATTGGTAGCGCTGTTAAAGAACCCGTCTTGCCCTTAACTTTACCATTAGTTATTTTTTCTACATACTCAGCATTTACTCGTGATGCTCTTTCCAGTAAACGAGAGTGCAAATAGAATACGTCTCCTGGGTACGCTTCACGACCTGGTGGACGCCTCAAAAGAAGTGATACTTGTCGATAAGCCCAAGCTTGTTTAGTTAAGTCGTCATAAATAATAAGCGCGTCTTCGCCACGGTCACGAAAATACTCACCCATTGCACAGCCAGCATATGGAGCAATGTACTGTAGCGCAGCTGAGTCTGCTGCAGATGCCGAAACAATAATAGTGTGCTCAAGTGCGTCGTGTTCTTCTAGCTTATGAACAACTGCCGCAACTGAAGAGGCTTTCTGACCGATGGCAACATAAATACATTTAACGCCGGTACCTTTTTGGTTAATGATGGTATCCACAGCAACTGCAGTTTTTCCAGTTTGGCGATCACCAATAATCAACTCACGCTGGCCGCGACCGATTGGCACCATTGAGTCAATCGCTTTAATGCCTGTTTGGATTGGTTGACTAACTGATTGTCTTTCAATTACACCTGGAGCAACAACCTCAAGTGGACGAGAGTCGGAAGCTTTAATTTCACCCTTGCCTTCAATGTCAAAGCCAAGCGGGTTGACAACGCGACCTAGAAGTTCACTGCCAACTGGTACTTCCATGATTCGATTTGTACACTTAACGGTATCGCCTTCGGAAATATGTAGATATTCTCCCAATACAACTGCACCAACTGAATCTTGTTCAAGGTTAAGCGCTAGACCGAAGGTGTTCCCCGGGAACTCTAACATCTCACCAAACTGAGCATCAGCCAAACCGTGAATACGGACGATTCCATCACTCACACTAATTACTGTGCCTTCTGTGCGGGCTTCTGCTGAAAAGTCAAAACCCTCTATTTCTTTTTTAATTAAATCACTGATTTCAGAAGCGTTTAATTGCATAACTAACCTCTCTATATATAATTAATTTACAGACAAGCACACACTTAACGCGTCTACTTTTGCCTTAATTGATGTATCGATTACTTTGTCGCCTTCCTTAATAATCACGCCGCCTTTTAGTGTCTCATCAACGACAGTATCGATAGTTACTGTTGTTTTGTGCTTGCTTGTCAAATCATCAACGATTGCCTTTTCTTCTGCCTCGCTTAACTCGAATGCACTCACAACTTGAAAGCTTTTACTCTGATTTGCATTGGAGACTGCGGACTCAAATGCAGCAGAAATACTGCCAAATGCGTCTGTACGTCCATTATTAAGAATAAGATTTATAAATGCTGACTCTTGTTTGCTCAATTCTCTGGAGGTTGCTTTTTCAAGTAGCGCACAAATCAATTCAATCTTTTGATCCTTGCTTGTGCCGGGGGAAGCAATGAAGGCTTGTGTTGCATCGTCAGCCATAATTGCACTGGCAGTACTTAATAGTTCGCTCCACTCGGATAGCGAGTCATTCTTCTCTGCAATTTCAAAAATCGCTTGTGCGTAAGGCTTGGCAATTGTTGATAGTTCCATAGCTCTAACCTATAGTGACTTAGACAGTTTGGAAAGCATGTCTTTATGTGTCTTGGCATCAACTTCTTTTTCTAAGACAGAATTAACGCCCTGCATAACCAAAGTCGAAACTTGGCCTTTTAACTCATTACGTGCTTTAACAATTTCTTGATCAAGCTCAGCCTTCGCATGTGCTTTAATCTTATCTGCCTCTTCAGAGGCTGCACCTTTAGCGTTATCAATCATGACGTTTGCTTGCTTGTCCGCATTAGCAATAATATCAGCTGCTTGGTTTTTAGTGCTTGCTAGTAGCTCTCCAGCATTTTTCTGAGCTTGTGCGTGTTCTTCTTTGCCACGCTCAGCTGCTTGCAAGCCATCTTCAATGCTCTTCTTACGTGCTGCCATCGCCTCAACAAGTGGTGGCCAGATAAATTTCATGCAAAACCAGACAAACATTGCAAACATGATTGTTTCTCCGACTAGCGTAAGGTTAATATTCATAGCTAAATACCTTTATTTAGTTAAAAAACAAATTATCCAGCAACCGCAAATAAGATATACATTGATATACCAACGGCAATCATAGGTACCGCATCAACAAGTCCCATAACAATGAACATTTGCGTTCTTAGCATTGGAATTAGTTCTGGCTGGCGAGCAGCGCCTTCCAAGAATCTTGCGCCTAAAATACCAATACCCACAGCTGCCCCTAATGCGCCTAGGCCCATTAGGATTGCCCCTGCTACAAATAACGTTGCTTGTACTTCTGTAATCATTTTTTACTCCTACATATAAAAACTATTAAAAATTAATGCTCCTTTTGGTGCGCCATATCCATATAAACGACTACTAGGGTCATAAAAATAAATGCCTGTAGTAATACGATTAAGATATGAAAAATAGCCCACGGCAAAGACAGGCTCCACTGTATCCAGAATGGCAACAGTGCAATTAGAATGAAGATCATCTCACCTGCGTACATATTACCAAATAATCGTAACGCAAGTGACACTGGCTTGGCCAGCAAGTTCACCCCTTCTAAAAATAAGTTAGCGGGTAGCATCCATTTACCAAATGGATGCAAAGTTAGTTCACCTATAAAGCTCCCCAATCCTTTTTCTCTTACACTATAGTAAAGAATTAACAGGAAGATGCCAATCGACATACCGAATGTCATATTAGGATCTGTAGTCGGTACTACTTTTAGGAATACATGATGAGGGTCTATTCCAAATATTCCAGCACCGATCTTCTGGGCTAATACTGGCAGCCAATCTACGGGTACTAGGTCCATAGTATTCATTAGCATAATCCAAATAAAGGTAGTCAGAGCGAGTGGCGCTACTAATGGATTTTTGCCATTGAAAGAGCCCCTAACATTTTCATCTATAAAATCAATAACACTCTCGACAAAATTTTGAAAGCCGCTCGGTGCATCAATAGATGCACGTTTGGCCGCTTGTGCGAATAAAAACAAAAACAAGGCGCCTAGAATAAAAGAAAAACCGAGGGTATCAACATGAAATGCCATAAAACCCATCTCTTTTGCTTCAATGGCATTTTCTGCAAAACCCCAATGACCATCTGGAAATTTTCCGTATGTTAGATTCTGTAAATGGTGCTTTATATAAGCTCCAGAAGTTAATTCACCACTTGCCATTATTTTTGCCTTAATCTATCCAGTATAAAACCGACTTGTCCTAAAACCAAACACACAACTAGCGGTTGCGCTTCAAGCTCTAAAAAACCAAGCCCCAATAAAACTAAAACCATTAGAGAAAAGACTCTGAGTACGCTACTCTTAATGGCCATCTTATAACTCGTTTGTGCGTCAGCATCAGCTGCCACTTTTTGTTTACGGAAATACCAGTCAAACAACCAAGTATTACTCAGGCTAACCAACGCCCCATAAAGAGCAGCAAGTCCAGATCCATAAATGGCAAAGATTGAAACGGTTATAAAAAGTAGTGTCGATTGAATTAGTGAGCTCACTGATTTCACAGGCTTTCTACAACTACTCTACCCATATACAAAGCGAATATTATACAATCTTATTGATTTTAGTCAAGCTGTATTTTTTATAATAATTCGTATACTGGATCAACTATTAATGACACAATTTAAGCGCTTTCCTTTATCATTTCTTCGGCCGCTAGTCGGGCTTTATCACTGACCTTAATGCCGCCTAAAATCCTTGCCACTTCATCAGTTCTTTGCTCCTTATTAAGGACAGTCATTTGAGTATAAGTGGCGTCCTCATTTTGGGACTTTATAACCTTCATATGTTCATGTCCTTGGGCTGCAACTTGAGCAAGGTGAGTTACACATAGGACCTGATAGCGGGTTGAGAGTTTTCTCAGCAATCTTCCAACAACCTCTGCAACTGAACCGCTAATGCCTACATCAACTTCATCAAAAACTATACTTGGAGCAAGTTCCGATTTATTTGTTACCACAGAAAGAGCCAATGAAATTCTTGATAGCTCACCACCTGATGCTACTTTATTTAATGGTCTTAGATCTTGTCCAATATTGGTTTTCACATTTATAACAACCTCTTCCTGCCCATTTAGTCGAATTGGTTCATTGGTCGTATTCAAAGAAAACACAACTTCACTTCCTGGCATGCCTAAATTTTGCATTACATCGGTCACTTTTTTTGAAAGCGTTTTACTAGATTGCTGTCTATGTTTCGTCAAGGCTTTTGCATTCTTTTTATAATTCAACTCAAGCTGATGCATTTTAGTTGTAAGCTCTTCAACCTTATCACTCGATGAATCGAGCTCTGCTAGAGAGCTCTGAATATCTTTCTGAACTTGGAAAAGCTCGGGTATTTGGCAATTATGCTTACGCCCCAAACTATGCAGATGGCTAATTCTTTTTTCTAATTCTGCGATATTTACCTTGCCCTCACTAACCTTGCTTAGATAGTCTCTTAAATCATATATCCCTTCCTGAACTTGGACTTGTGCACTAGAAAATAATGAGCTTACCGATTCCAAATTCGAATCAAGCTCGCTTGCTTGGGAAATAATGCTTTCTGCCCTAATTAACAATTCATTAGCACCAGATTCGTGCTCCAAGGATTCGAGCACATCGGCGATTTTTTCAATTAACATGCTGGCATTATTGGATACTTTGAAATTCTTTTCAATACTATCTAACTCGCCTTGTTCTAGTTCGCTCTCAATGAGTTCATTGAGCTGATATATAAGAAGTTCCTTTTGAGCTAGCGTTTGTTCGTTAGTGTTTTGAAGTAGCGCAATTTCATTTTTGACTCTTAGGTAATCATGCACGATATTATTGATTTCTTCACAGAGATCTTGTGATTCTGCAAAATCATCAAGCAAAATCCTGTGTTGGTTATTTCTTAGTAATAACTGGTGCTCGTTTTGACCATGCATGTCTATTAACTTAGTGCCCACCTCCCTGAGCGTTGATAAGGAAACAGAACTACCATTGACATAGGCTCTAGAACGTCCATCAGAGCCAATAACGCGCCTTAAAATGCATTCTTCCCCATCTTCCAAATCGCAACTTTCGAGGAAAGACAAGAGACCTGAATTATTCCCAAGTTGGAACATTGCAATAATCTCAGCTTTATCTTTGCCTTGACGAACTAAAGATGCATCTGATCGACCACCACTCACTAGATTTAATGCCTGCACAATAATTGATTTGCCTGCGCCGGTTTCACCTGTAATAACTGTCATGCGATCTTGAAACTCTACACTCAACTCTTCAACCACTACTAAATTTTTTATGGATAACTGATCTAGCATGGCATCAAAATTTAAGCTTGATGGCCCCAGTGTAGCTTTGAACGAATAATTTCAAAATAATCGTAACCCTTCGGATGCAATAAGTGGACAAAGTTTTCATGTTGCTTAACTCGTAAGTGGTCTCCTAAGGCGATTAATTCTTTTGCTTGCCCATCGAAGCTTGCATTGGCGCTCTCATAAGAGTCTAACAAACGAATCACAACCTCGCTTTCTCCATGAACAATAATTGGCCTATGGCTCATTGTATGGGGACATATGGAAACCAAGCAGATAGATTTAACACTCGGATGCATAATCGGGCCGCCACTTGATAACGCATATGCTGTAGAGCCAGTTGGTGTTGTAATTATCATTCCATCGGCTCGCTGATTGTTTACGAAATCTCCATCGACAAACAATTCAAACTCGATCATTCTTGGGGTTTCGTTACGATGAATTACTGCATCATTAAATGCCAAATGTTGTGATAGTATTTGATTGCCTCTTTCTATTTGACAAGACAACAAGGCTCTTTCTTCCTTGATAAAATCACCATTCAAGATCTGGCTTACAACCGCAATCATATTCTCAACTGATACGTCGGCTAAAAACCCAAGCCTGCCTAAATTAATTCCCAAAATTGGAATATTGCTATCAACGTATGTCCTGGCGGTATTGAGTATGCTTCCATCACCCCCAACAACAATAATTAAATCAGCATTTTTTGAGATTTGTTCAGAGCCCTCAACTAACGAGACACCTTGCTCATTTAGAAATACACTAAGCTCATGGGCTGTTTCTTCACTGGTAAAATCCTGTGGTTTAGTAATAATGCCAATAGTATTAAACATAGGTCTTGAATTATTAAAATAAATGACTACATATCGTGTTAACTATACATTATTTTGCTTAAAAAAATGACAAAAAAGAAAGATCAAAAAAAAGTAGAAACAGAGGCTACTGAAGCCAAAGAAACTTTATCAACAGGGTCCAAGAAGGATCTAGATTTAAAGTCCCAGCTTGCTGAAGCACAAAAATCTGCCAAGGATAACTGGGAAAAACTACTCCGTTCACAAGCTGAGATGGAAAACCTTAAAAGACGCACTGCAAAAGACTTGGAAAAAGCACATAAATATGCATTAGACAGATTTGTTAAGGCGCTTTTAGAGGTAAATGACTCTTTATCTTTGGGCCTGCAGACAGCTCATGATAAAAAGGCGACCTTAGAAAATACAGTTGAAGGTCTTGAAATGACTAATAAGGTATTTATTTCGACTCTAGAAAAGTTCGGCGTAGAAGAAATTAACCCTATTGGTGAAAAGTTTGATCCTGCAAAACACGAAGCTATCACAATGGTGCCAATGCCAGATAAAGAATCGAATACTGTGCTAGAAGTTATCAAGGTTGGTTTTACATTAAATGACCGACTGGTTAGACCAGCAATGGTGATTGTTGTTCA
>CAJWTP010000052.1 GCA_913047325.1 uncultured Gammaproteobacteria bacterium | reverse complement strand
GCGGCTTATCAGTCCAAGCTAGCTTATGATGCCAAGGTGAACAAAATTATGGAAGATTTAACGAGAGAAATTACATTAGCGAAAGAGCTAACTGATTTTGAAGTGCAACTTGCTGAAGAACTTATAGCACAAGCTACAGCTAAGTTAGAAGATGAAAAAGTTGTAGGAGCAATTTCTGGAGAAATAGTAACTGTTTTGGGTCATGAATCCTGTAAAGACACCTTGAATTTATCAGATCACAATGTTGATCTATTCAGATTATCCCTAGCAGGTAATTATTTATACAATGTTGGACCGCTTAGTCAATTTGGTACAGAATTCTCAGCAAATAGATGGGATAAATATATAAGCTGTATTGGCTCATATAATGAATGATAAAGGAAGAATTTTAGTTATCAACTTGATAGTTTAAATTTCAAGCAAAGAGTTTTCCTTATCAGACAGTGATTTATCAACCGAGCCGATATGCTGATCAGTGATTTTTTGCATATCTTCTTCGGCATGGTGTGCCTCATCTTCTGAGATCTCTTTTTCTTTTAGTAAATCCCTGTAATCTGAAATCGCTTCTCTACGAATGTTGCGAATAGCTATTCTGGCATGCTCTGCCTCTTCTCTTACCACTTTTACTAACTCTTTACGCCTCTCTTCTGTTAGTGGAGGTAGTGGAATGCGTATGATTTGTCCCATTGAAATAGGGTTTAATCCCAAATCAGAGGTCATGATTGCTTTTTCAATTGGAGCGACCATATTTTTTTCCCATGGAGCAACTTTTAATGTTCTTGAATCTTCAGCATTTATATTTGATACTTGAGTGATAGGAACACTTGCGCCATAATATTCAACTTGAATTTGTTCAAGAAGGGAGGGGTGGGCTCTGCCTGCACGAATTTTACTAAATTGGTCTTCTAGTGATGCTAGAGTTTTATTCATACGCTCATCTGCATCATTATGAATTTCTTTAATCATTACAAATCTCCATTTAAGCTTACAGTAATTCTGATTAATTTGTCTTGCAGAATATTATATAAAGCTTTAGCACCCTCGAACATACAAAAAATTATAAATATTATGTTCAAGGCACAATGCAAAAATTTCCGTATCGAAAATATGATTATTATCTACAAGAGCTTTACTACTTAGCTTTAGTAAGATTAGTCGGGTTGTTGTAATTAATCTAATAATTAGACAAATTTGTGATTTTATGCAAGGGGTGCGTATAATTGACCCTTTGTCCCTAAGAAAATTATCTTGATTTTATGGATGCAATTAGCATACGTGGCGCTAGAGTTCATAACCTAAAGAATGTTAACGTTAGCTTACCCAGAAACAAGCTCGTCGTTATTACTGGATTGTCTGGTTCTGGTAAATCATCGTTAGCTTTTGATACCATTTATGCTGAAGGTCAGAGGCGATATGTTGAGTCATTGTCAGCATATGCGAGACAGTTCTTATCATTAATGGAGAAGCCCGATGTTGATCATATAGAGGGACTTTCTCCTGCTATTTCTATTGAACAAAAGGCTACTTCTCATAATCCCCGTTCAACTGTAGGAACAACAACTGAGATTTATGATTATTTAAGGCTGCTGTTTGCAAGAGCCGGAATACCTAGATGTCCAGAACACAAAATACCTCTAGAGGCACAGACAATTTCTCAGATGGTCGATGAGATCATAACTCTACCTGATGGGGAAAAGATAATGATCTTGGCGCCAATAATTCACAATCGTAAAGGTAGTCATCAAAAGCTTTTGCAGGAATTATCACATCAAGGTTATTTAAGGGCAAGAGTTGACAATGAAATTATTTTTCTTGAAGAGTTGGATGAATTGGACGGAACAAAGCATCACACAATAGAAATTGTCATAGATCGTTTAAAAGTTAGGTCAGATATAACATCGAGATTGTCGGAATCTCTAGAGACTGCATTAAATATGAGCTCTGGAGTTGCCAAGCTTGTGCCAATGGAAGTATATTCAGATTGGCAAGAAATGACTTTTTCTTCAAAATTTTCCTGCATACATTGCGGACATTCCTTAAATGAATTGGAGCCTAGACTCTTTTCTTTTAATAATCCTGTTGGAGCTTGTGAAGCTTGTAGTGGTCTTGGTGTTAAGGATGTCTTTGATGAAGAAAAAGTTGTTGCAAATCCTGAGCTAAGCCTCGAAGATGGCGCGGTTTATGGTTGGAGTAAGCAAAATGCTTACTTTTTTCAAATGTTAATGCTGGTTGGGGTTTATTATGGTTTCAGGGTTGATCAGCCTTTCTGTGAGTTAACAAAAGAACATCAAAAAATCATTCTCTATGGAAGTGGAAATCAGGCTATAGATTTTTCCAAAATCAAAGGTAGAAAGGGTTGGACAAATAAGAGCAAGCCTTTTGAAGGGATTATTCCGAGAATGATGCGTCGATATGAAGAAAGTGAAATTAGAACTGTAAGGGAAGAGTTGTCTAGATATGTTGTCAGCAAACCATGCATCAGTTGCAATGGAGACAGACTCAGTAAGACTGCTAGAAATGTATTTATAAACAATAAGAACATTTCAGATTTGACAAAACTTTCGATTGAACAGGTATTTGTTTTTTTTGATACTCTTCAACTTGAGGGCAAGAGAGGTGAAATTGCAAGCAAGATACTTAAAGAGATTGTCCAGCGTTTGAAATTCTTGATAAATGTTGGGCTTGATTATCTTAGCTTGGAGAGAAGGGCAAATACACTTTCAGGAGGAGAGGCTCAGCGCATTCGTCTAGCTTCGCAGATTGGTGCGGGATTGATAGGTGTCCTTTATGTTTTGGATGAACCGTCTATAGGCCTTCATCAGCGTGACAATCAAAAATTATTAGATACCTTAACTTACTTAAAGAAATTAGGCAATACAGTGATAGTGGTAGAGCACGACGAAGAGGCTATAAGACAAGCAGATTATGTGATTGATATTGGTCCTGGTGCTGGCATTCATGGTGGAGAAATTATAGCTTTTGGTGCGCCGGAAAAAGTTATCTCCAATACAAAATCCTTGACAGGTGACTATCTAAGTGGCCGTAAGTCAATCGGCGTTCCTGACAATAGAAAGCGGACAGCTAAATGGTTAAGAGTTTACGGAGCAACAGGTAATAATCTTAAGAATGTTGATTTAGAAATCCCATTAGGTGTATTAACTTGTATAACAGGAGTTTCTGGTTCAGGTAAATCTACCCTAATAAACAATACTTTATACCAGCTAGCTGCAAAAATTTTAAACAGCTCCCAAGTCACAGTTGCGTCCTATAAGGGGGTTGATGGATTACAATATTTAGACAAGGTTGTTAACATAGATCAAAGTCCTATAGGTAGAACGCCGAGATCCAATTCTGCGACATATACGGGTGTTTTTACCTTGATTCGTGAACTCTTTGCGCAAACACTGGAGTCACGTTCTCGTGGATATAAATCAGGTCGATTTAGTTTTAACGTTGTTGGTGGTCGTTGTGAAGCTTGTAAAGGAGATGGCCTTATTAAGGTTGAGATGCACTTTTTGCCAGATATTTATGTTTCTTGTGATGTATGTTCTGGCCATAGATATAATCGTGAAACTCTAGAGATCAGTTATAAAGGTAAAGCTATATCAGAGGTCTTAGATATGACGGTAGAGGATGCACTTGATTTTTTTCAAGCTATTCCAAAAATTACTCAAAAAATACAGACCCTTATTGATGTTGGTTTATCCTATATTACACTTGGGCAAAACGCTACAACTTTATCAGGCGGAGAAGCTCAGAGAATTAAGCTCTCAAAAGAACTTTCTAAAACGGATACTGGTCAGACACTCTACATTCTAGATGAACCTACAACAGGTCTTCATTTTCATGACATAAAGCAATTCCTTTCAGTTGTCTCTCGCCTCAGAGATCGTAATAATACCATTGTAATTATTGAACATAATCTTGATGTGATTAAGACGGCTGACTGGGTTATAGATCTTGGACCAGGAGGGGGTGACAAAGGAGGTGAAATAGTTGCTTATGGCACTCCAGAGATGTTGACTGAATCTAAAGCATCATATACAGGTCAGTATTTAAAGAATATATTTAGTTCAACTCATTAAATTTAGTTAGAGTAAGCCGAAATTCTTTATCATCGCTAACTCTATTAATAACAGCTGGCATGAAGTTGTAATCTTTAGATAGGTAGAATATTTCCCCCCCCAGCCCTGAAACTTTAATTGTATTAATGTTATTGCCATTAATAGTAATATTTTCAAGACCAATAAATTCAAATTTTTCTTCTTCAACTCCACGCTCGCCAGCTACTTGGTAGACAAATTCAGTTTGACTTGGGTTTGCAATTATATCTTCAGCAAGTGCAAGGTAAACACTCAAACTATCGAGAATAGGATTGTCCTCGATTTCCAAATGTTCATCGTTATACTCTATGCCGCTAATTATTGCGTAGTTATTTTCAGGGTAGACTTTAAATTGATAATTATGATTTACTATCCCTTTCTCAATTTCAATTAGATCGTAATAAGTACTAGTCAATTGGCCATTTATTTTCAAACCGATACTTTTTTCATGCCTTGAATAATCAAATAAAGATTCCCATACTGGATCAGAGTATGCTTCGCTTATAAAGGTGAATTTATCATTGTCATCAATAATTAATCTATATTTGGCACTACCAATTTTAAAATGACCAAGCTCTGTTTTTGCACTTAAGTTATATTTTGCTTCATAGGGAGTAAGTGCTAATGTTTGAAAGGTGATTACTATGTTTAGAATAAAAATAAAGATTTTCTTCATATCTGATTTCCTTAAAGGATATTGTCACTGGTTATTATTTAATAAAAGACCTTTAGTATGTATTTCTGTATATTCATTTAGTATCATAAGAAAATGATTCTTTCCATTAATCTTATCAATTCGAACTGGAAGGTAACCATACTCCTTAGACAGATTAAGTGAAAGTTTTAATTCTGGACAAAGAATTTTAATAGTTTCTATTTCTTTGTCATCGATAGTTATTGTTTCATTACCATCAACTGTAAAGTCTTGTCTTTTTATTCCTTCTGAATTAGCTACCTGATAGTTAAATACTGTTTGATTAGGATTTAATTTCATATCTTCAGATAGAGCTAGGTAGACACTTAAACTGTCTACAAGACCCCCTGGTTCTATCTCGCCCATGTATTTTTCACCATTATATGTGGCATAGTTTTGTTCTGCAAAGAAATAGATTTCGTAGTTATTTTTTGTAGAACCCCTGACATTTTCATTAACAATATAATAACTACTGAACAACACATCATTATTTTTCATGCCAATACTAGTTTCAGTTCTTGAATAGTCATATAAAGCCTTCCAAAGCGCCCCAGTAGAAGCTTTTGAAGTATATACATACATGTCATCTTTTGCTTGTAATGCAAAATTAGCCTTGCCAATCTTAAAAGTTCCCAGGTCAGTTTCTGCAAAAAGAGAAAATTTCGCCTGGTAAGAGGAAAGCGCAAAAACCGGCATGACAAGGGTCAATATTATTGCAAGAATGAGCCATTTTTTCATATTATTTGACCATCAAGTTGAACATTGTTATTGCCGATGAGTTTTATTCTGCCCTGAGTATACCAGTGAATAATTTTAGGGTATAAATCATGTTCTTTTTTTAAGACTTTGCTTGCCAGACTTTTGGCGTTATCTATAGAGTCTATTTCAACACTTCTCTGAGCTATTACAGGACCACCATCGAGCTCTTCAGTAACAAAATGTACACTGGCGCCATGTATTTTTTCCGCAGCGTCAATAGCTCTTTGGTGTGTATTTAGACCCTTAAACTTAGGCAATAGCGAAGGGTGTATGTTAAGTATTTTCCCAAGATACTTATCAATGAATTCAGGAGAAAGAATTCTCATATAACCAGCTAATATTATCACTTCTACTTTAGCGTCATCTATCACTTTCATAATTTTTTTATCAGCTGTAAGTCTAGAGTCAAACAATTGATGATCAACAACAGCAATAGGTATGCCAGCTTTTTCAGCTCTCTTAAGTCCGTAAGCATCGGCGTTGCTACTAATTACACAGATTATATTTAAGTCAATCGCAGATACATTATCAATTATTGATTGTAAGTTTGAGCCACCACCGGAGATCAGGACTACGCCGTTCATTGAGTTAGATAATTACTTGGTTGCCAGTTGAATTAATTATTTCACCAACTAGCCACGCATTTTCACCAGATTCGTTCAGGTAATCAATTACCGCTTGACTTGAATTCTTTGGCGTGACAACTACCATTCCGACACCACAGTTAAGGACACGATACATTTCTTTTGAATCAATCTTGCCTTCAGTTTGAAGCCACTTAAAAATATCTGGCATTATCCATGAACTAGTATCTAATTTTGCAGCAAGATTATTAGGAAGAACTCTTGGTATGTTTTCCAATAACCCGCCACCCGTGATGTGTGATATAGCATTAACTGGTAGATTCTTAATTAGTGAAAGGATTGAATTAACATAGATTTTAGTTGGCTCTATTAGTTCTCTAAGTTGGTCAGGACTAGCTTTTGTTTTTTCAAGCACTTTGCGTATCAATGAGTAGCCATTGGAATGTGGCCCTGACGAACCAAGGGCTACAATATGATCTCCCAGTGAAACTTTAGAGCCATCAATAATATTATCTTTTTCTACTATTCCCACACAAAAACCAGCCAAATCGTACTCTTCGCCTTTATACATACCAGGCATCTCTGCCGTCTCTCCACCAATTAGAGCGCAACCAGATTGGATACAACCCTTACCTATTCCAGATATAACTGAGGTTGCAATTTCATGGTCTAATGAGCCTGTTGCGTAGTAATCTAAAAAAAACAGAGGTTCCGCACCTTGAACAATAAGGTCATTAACACACATCGCTACCAAATCAATTCCGATAGTGTTATGTTGATTTAGCATCTCTGCGACCTTAAGTTTTGTACCAACTCCGTCCGTGCCTGAAATTAAAACTGGGTTTTGATATTTATCTAGAGGTATTTCAAACATAGCTCCAAAACCACCCAATCCTTCTAAAACACCTGGACGTGAAGTGGCCTTTGCAATAGGTTTTATTTTTTCTATGAGGTTATTACCCTTGGTTATGTCCACTCCTGAGTCTTTGTAAGTCAAAGATGACATCTTGGTTTTTCCGTATAATTAATGTCTATAGATTAACGATTATAGGCAGGCATATTTATGAGCTTTGCAATGCTACCCAATACACTTTCGATATTTCGAATCATTTTAACAGTTCCGATTGTTATAGCAGTATTAAAAGAACAATATTTTTTAGTATTGTTGCTTTTTATATTGGCCGGAATTACCGATGCTTTGGATGGTTGGATTGCGAAACACTACTCACTACAGACGAGACTCGGATCAATACTTGATCCAACCGCCGATAAGATTTTATTAACCTGTACTTTTGTAAGTCTTTACTGGGTTGGTTTGTTACCTCTGTGGATATTGTTAATTATTTTTGCACGTGATTTAATCATTGTTGCAGCGGCTGTAGGTTATTTTCTAGGAGAAATGACTAGTGAGAATGACCTCTTAGAGCCATCGTTGATTAGTAAATTTAATACCGTTCTGCAAATATTGTTAGTGATATATATTGTTTTGGCCCAGTTTTATATAGAACTAAAAGCATGGCTTGAAATAGCATTTATTGTTGTTGCAACTACAACGGCATTAAGTGGCGCCGACTATACATGGTTGTGGATTAAGCGTTTTATCCTTCAAGAGACAAAAAAGTGAATCAATTAGGTCTGCCAATCACACTTGACTCTAAGATGCTGTTAGAAAACTTAGTTGGAAACGAGCAAATACTTGACTTTATAGACCAGATATATTTACAACAGCGCTCAACTGAAATTTATGTATATGGTGAGACAGGGAGAGGTAAAACGCATCTCTTGCAAGGCGCTATATCTAGAACACTTGCAAAAAAAAAGAACGGCATGTATATAGACTGTAACGAACCTATACCTGAGCATGTTATTGAATATATTGATCAGCTAGATTGGATTAGCATTGACAACGTAAATCTAATCGGCAGCCAACAACACCTTTTTTTTGATCTATATAATAGAGGTAAGATAGCGGAGGTCTCGATGTTAATTAGTGGTCCAACACCCCCGAATAATTTAAGTATTATGAAAGATTTGAAAACTCGCCTTGGTTTGGCAGCCGTTTTTGAGCTAGAAGAACTTAATGATGATTTAACTAGGGAGGTTTTAAAGAATCAAATGAGCGAGAGAAATTTAACTATCGAACCTAAGGTTTACGAATACCTATTCAAGTATTATTCTCGAAATGTGAATATCTTAATAAGTGCTATTAACCTATTGGATCGGACCTCATTACAAAGTAAACAAGGCATTACCATCCCCTTTGTAAAGAAAACACTTGATCTTTAATTGTCCCTATAATTTACCTGTAATTTTATTTAATAACCACTATTACTGTGGAAACTACTCTTAACTCATTGGTATATTTGAAAACATTATAATAGGGTAATTAGCGAATTAGCTTATGGAATATCTACCTATTTTTATTAACTTACGGCAAAAAAAATGCCTAGTTGTCGGAGGGGGCAGTGTTGCTCTAAGAAAGATAAATTTATTGTTAAAGGCACAAACAAAGATAGAGTGTATTGCACTGGATTTTTGTGATGATTTAATAGCTTTATCTAAGAGTAATGATATAGATTTGGTCACCAAACATTTTGAACCCGAAGATATTCAAAATCACTCAGTTATTATCTCTGCAACCAATGACAAATCATTAAATATCCAAGTTTCGAAGATGGCCCATGAATCTAGAATACCCGTCAACGTTGTTGATTCGCCAGACTTATCCAGTTTTATTATGCCCTCTATTGTAGACCGTTCCCCCGTAGTTATTGCTGTTTCCTCTGCCGGTAGGGCACCAGTACTTGCTCGTATCATTCGTGCTAAATTGGAAACAATTATTCCTAGCGCTTATGGAGAATTGGCAGAAATGGCGGGACAATTTAGAGAAAAAGTCAAACAAAGATTTAACAATATTAAAGATAGGAGGCAGTTCTGGGAAGGGATTTTTTCAGGTGTCATTGCAGAAAAGGTTTTTTCTGGCCGCTCTAAAGAGGCAAAAAAAGAACTCGAGCGGCGACTTGCAAATACCACAGAAGAGAGCTTGGGGGAGGTTTACCTAGTGGGAGCCGGGCCAGGCGATCCTGACCTGCTTACTTTTAAAGCTTTAAGGTTAATGCAGCAAGCTGACGTAGTTTTATACGACCGACTTGTATCTAAAAGTGTTATGGAACTTGTTAGACGAGACGCAGAACTGATATATGTAGGGAAAAAAAGTGGAGAGTCCTCTCATCAAGTTGAAATAAACAAGCTCATGGTGGATTTAGCTAATTCTGGTCAAAGAGTTTGCCGCCTAAAAGGTGGAGACCCGTTTATTTTTGGAAGAGGTGGAGAGGAGATTGAAACTTTATCTGATAACGGTATTCCATTTCAGGTTGTGCCTGGTATTACCGCAGCATCGGGCTGTTCTGCCTATGCCGGAATTCCTTTGACACATAGAGACTACTCGCAGTCCTGTAGGTTTGTTACTGCCCATCTAAAGGATGGCACAAGCAATCTACCGTGGGAAGAATTTGTTGCAGAACAGCAGACAATCGTTTTTTATATGGCTCTAACTAGTGCAAATCACGTATGTCAACAATTGATCGACCATGGTATGCGTGTAGATATGCCTGTTGCGTTAATTGAAAGGGGAACAACTCCAGAACAAAGGGTTTATACGGCAACATTATCAGGATTTCCCGACTTGATTAATAACAAAGAGATTCATGCTCCAACATTATTGATTGTTGGAGAGGTTGTTAATCTTCGGGAAAAACTGGGTTGGTATGGAGATTAGATAAATTTCTATTTCTTATTGGTCAAAAAATCATTTTATTTGGGTATAATTCAAATCTCTTTGCGGGAGTGGTGGAATTGGTAGACACGCTGGATTTAGGTTCCAGTGTCGCAAGACGTGAGAGTTCGAGTCTCTCCTTCCGCACCACTAAATTTGTATTAAACGGTCTTATTTGACCGTTTTTTTATTGCCTGTAAGCCACTTATAGAACGATTTTATTTCTTTACACTCTACTAAAAAGTATGAAGTAATACTATCCAATCTGACTATATTCAATACCAGTAACAATACCAGTAGAATTAAAATGAGTTAAAAAAAGACATCTGGAGATGTCTTGATCCTTAATTTGGCTCCCCGACCTTTATTCAAATTACTAACCCTTCTTCGCATATTTATCTAATCTTTATCAACAGGAAACTAGTGTTCTTTTGAGTCTATAAATTTAATTAAGAACTATTAATTATAAAATTTGTATTAAACTACAAATTATTAATTATAAGGTACTTCCATAATGTCGCTACTAGCCCTCGGACCAGATGACGGCCTACGGTACGAATACCAGCCACCTGCTGAAGGCAGGCCAACGATTATCTACGTCAATGCCCTTACCGGCCACCTCGACGCTTGGGCTGGGGTAATTGAAAACGGCTGCCAGCAGGCAGGTCTTGGAAGTCTGCGCTACAACCTGCGTGGCCAGGAACAGAGTCCCGCAGCGGCCCACCGCAACCTAGACCAGGAATTGATTGTTGCAGACCTGAACAGGCTGATCACCGAACTTGCCCCGCCCCGGCCAATTCTGTGCGGGT
>CAJWTP010000051.1 GCA_913047325.1 uncultured Gammaproteobacteria bacterium | reverse complement strand
CACTAATTTATTACCTCGTTCTTATAATGAAAATGAAAAGTTTAAAGTTCAATCAGTTAACGATTTTTTGGTTTTTGGATTCCAAGCCTTCGCTGCACTAAGTGCAGGATGGTTTGTATTTAATTTTTCATGGGAAGTGACACTTTTATCTGTCATACCAATACTAATAATTCAGTTATTACTATTAATATGGTGGCTAAAGAATGAGAAAAGAGCACGATAGAATTTTAGTTTAATTTGGAGAAACTGCTTTTTAAATCCTCTATTAGGTCTTGCGTATTTTCAAGTCCAATGTTGAGTCGAATAAGGTGCTTACCTTGGTGCACATACTGACCATTACGCTTGTATTGCCTTGCTGTCGCTAGACTTTTAAAGCCACCCCAACTATAACCTAGACCAAACATTTCTAGAGAATTCATAAATATAGCAATTTTTTGCTCAGAGTATTTTTCTTTAAACGTAAAAGCAAAAAGTCCTGAAGCACCAGTGAAATCTCTTTTCCACAAGTGATGCTGAGGATGTGAGTCAAGCCCAGGATGAATAACGCTGTCAACAATTTCAGCTGGTTCTAACCATCTGGCAATTTCATATGCTGACTGCTCGTGTGCCTTTAGACGAACTCTGAGTGACCTTAGACCTCTCAAAGCAAGATAACAGTCATGTGAATTTGTATAGTTTTCAATAGTATGAAGATATTCATCAAATTCTTCTGAATACTTCTTATTTACTGTCACACATCCCAACAACACATCTGAATAACCACAAATATATTTGGTAGCAGAATGGATTGAAACGTCAATTCCAAGGTCTAGAGGCTTGAAATATAAAGGTGTTGCCCAAGTACTATCAATAACGGTAATAATGTCAGACTTTTTTGCCACTTTTGCAATTGCGGTTAGATCTTGAATCTCAAAAGTATTCGAGCCTGGAGACTCCAAAAAAATCAATTTTGTATTGCCATTTATGTATTCATTAATTTCAGCGCCTATGCTCGATTCTATATGGGTGATCTTAATGCTGAACTTGGTAAGAACTTTATCGCAAAACTTTGCCGTAGGGCCATACACATTATCAACAATCAGCACCTCATCTCCGCTTCTTGTAAATGCCATTAATGTGTTAATAACGGCATTAATTCCTGATGAAAAGGCGTATGAACTATGCCCATTTTCAAGACTGCACATAGCCTTCTCAAAAGCCTTTTGAGTTGACAAACCACCGGTGCCATAGGTAATTCCAGAATATTGGCCTTGGTGTGCCAATTGCATATCCTCATAACTCTCAAACAAAACTGTAGATCCGCTCTGAATTGTGGGATTGATGGTCCTAATTTTATATCCACCATGACTATCGCTATAATCATGTAAGCCGATCACCTTGCTGTGATTATCCATTGTTCAAAATACTGATTTAAATTGAGAACCATAATAGGGGCAATTATCTGTTTTGTCCAGTAATATTTTTGCCACTAAGTTTTAATCAAAGTTAATTAATTTACTTACAGCTGGGCAGTACAAAGCCACTTTTGTAGGTAAATTAAAAACACCTTGGAGAATGTCTTTATATTTCATAAGTTGCTTTCGATGAGTGTTCTTTTGGCGTTCAATAAAGTCACTAATAGCCTCATCTTCCATAGGCTTTGCAGTTTTGAAATCAATAATCCATAGAATATCATCTTCTATAAATAATCTATCGATGATAACTGTAGAAGAAGTGTTAGTATATTCTGCCTCAACCTGAGTAGATTCTCTATCCTTGAACAACCAGTCAAATAATTTGTCCTGCTTTGTATTCTGAAGCAATTGACAAGCCTCATTCACATATGAATGGACAAGCTTGCCAGGAACGCCTCTTTCAAGCAACTTTAATTCTGCATGTTTTTTTGTTGGCGAAAAGACTCCTTTCTCAAAATAATAATGCACTAAAGATCCTAAAGCGCTTTGATATAACAGGTTGATATCCATCGATAAACTTTGTGTCTCATTTGTATTGATATGGCTTCTTTGTTGAAGCGGTGTGAGTTCTTTATAGCGCCTGAGTAGAGGTGTGCTCTTCTGTTCGTTTATTTCTTCTAACGAACCTTCTATTTGTTTTATTGATTTTTGAAAAAAAGGACTCAGCAGTTCAAAAAACGTATTCTTTGGTGCGACCCCTTTCTCAGTTAAACAACCTAACAAGTGTACCTTTTGTTTTGCTCTTGTCATTGCAACATAGAGAAGACGCATTAACTCATAATGGTTTTGTTGTTTTTCAATATGTTTCAAATATTGATAGGTTTGTGAATCCTTAATCTCATATGCTGATTTAATCGGGGCAAGCAAGAGACTGCTATTTGAGAATTCTTGCATTTGTATAAGTGGCGCCTGCTCGTTTCTCTGAGCCCTTCCTAGGCCTGGCAAAATGACGACATCAAACTCAAGACCTTTAGCCTGATGAATTGTCATAAGCTTTACATTGGATGGTTGGGACGGTGCATATGAATCTTTAAGCATAGACTCAATAGTTTCTATATTTAATTGTTGCTTAACCTCGCAATCATTTAATAGAGATAGGTACTTCGACTTTATTTCTCGCTGCTGCATATCTAATTCTTGCTGAGGATTGAGCTGATTGAGAGCGAAACTAAATCGCTCAACAAAAGAAAAACGACCAATATTGACTATCGCCGCAGAAAGGGCTTGATGGAGATGTATTGCTCTAGCCCTACTGTCTTTATCTAATTTCATTAATACAGCATTATTTTCTAATTGATGAAAAATTGTCATCTCATCCGATGAACTAAATGTAACTAAATCTTTTAAGCTCAAGCCGCACCACGGTGCACGGAGAATTGATAGCCAAGCTAATTTGTCAGCTAAACTGAGAATAGCTCGAGTCAGACTTATTAAATCCCTTGTGAATAGGTGAGACCTTAATGGCAGTGTTTTGATAGTCTCATAATCAATATTATGGGACTGAAGAGAGTCTATGATTTCTTTTAAATGACTCCTTGATTTAACTAGTACTGCAATTTCTTGATTGGCATTTAACGCAAGAGTTTGTTGAATAATGCTGACTACTTGTTGAGCTTCTTGGTGATTTTGTTTGTAAGCATACGGATAAAAATTAGTTGCATCCTCAATCATTTTGCCAGAAGCAGCGCTTGATTTTGAATAGTGAATTGCGCCATGAATCAAATTATCTTCTAAAGGGAAAATGCTGGAGAAAAATTTATTATTACAATCGACAACACTTTTGTTTGATCTGAAATTGTTGTTAAGCAGTAATGAATTAATCTTAACAGTCGAAATGCCATTTTTTTTAACCTCTAGAAATATACCCACTTGGGACTCGCGGAAACGGTAAATAGATTGCATTGGATCGCCAACTAAAAAAATTGTTTTGCCACTACCGTTTTGCCAATTTTCCAGCAACTTCTCAATTAGAATTAACTGAGCATAAGAGGTATCCTGGAATTCATCAATTAAGAGATGGTTAATTTGATAATCTAAGAATAACGCAATATCGTTAACCTTTTCGCGGCTATCAAGAGCACTTATTGCCTGCAGCCCAACTTCCGAAAAATCTTGAACACTTAATTCATTAAAAAGTAGCTTCAACTGCGCCACAGATAATTTAAGAACTTCACTTATATCTCTGAGAGCTTTGTTTGAAGACTCTTCAGTGTATGCATCAGGTAAAAAATTTAATTCTATTAATTGATTTTTTAGATAATCAGCTGTTCGCAATTCAGACAGAATTATTAATAGCTCTTTCTTTTGTTCTTTGAGTTCTACTGGGAACCCTAAATTCTTATCAATTTTCTTGCGCCATTGACCGCTTTTTGTCAAACATAGATCACTCAGTATTTTCCAATCTTCTAGGAAGCCTATTTCTGTGCTAGGAAGCTTCTTTATTTGCCTAACTTCTGGACGTGTATTTGTTGAAATTAGGCTGAAGAAGTTTTGATCAAAATAATTTGTTGCAATTTTTTTTAGACTTTGCAAATGCTCAGTAATTATTTGTTGGGCTGCTTTCTCCAAAATATCAATATCAAGGACTCCTTTGAGATAAAGCTTAGGTAACCACTGTTCGCGCTTGGCTAACATTCGAGTCACTAGGCGATAGAATTTATCGACATGGCTATCTAAATGAAATAGGACGGCAGAGATAACCTCCTGATAATCATCTTCTTCTATCAATAATAGTGTTTTTTCTGCTGCTTTTTGATACAGATATTCGTACTCATAAGGTTCCGCCATTACCCTGGGTGGCATTAGATTTTCGATTGTGGGATATCTTGAAACAATTAGACCTGATAAAGAATCAATAGTGCCAATTTTAATTCGTGAAGGATTACTAAATATATCCCAACCTCTTTGTTTTGAACGCTTCAATGCTTGATTTGCAAGTTCCCAGGTGAGTTTTTCGTGAGTAGCCTTTGGTGCGGACGTTGTTGACTTTTCCAGTGACCTAATAACCCTATATTTGAGCTCATCGGCCGCCTTGTTGGTAAAGGTCATTGCCAAGATATTTTCAGGTTCTTCTGAAATACTCAATAATTTAAGGTATCGCTGAGTAAGAAGTTCAGTTTTGCCTGAACCTGCCGGAGCTTGGACGATATAGGAATCGCTTATATCTAGGGCCTGATCTCTTTGAGTTTGGTCATTCACATTGAATCAGGCGCACTTACCCCTAATATAATCAGACCATTAACAAGCACTTGTTTTGTGGCAAAAATAAGCGCCAGTCTTGCTTGTGATAATGCCACATCATCCAGCAAAAAAGGACAGGCATTATAATAACTATGGAAGTTGTTCGCTAATTCGCGTAAGTAGTATGCCAATTGATGGGGCTCATACTGAAGAGCCGAAGATTCAAGTACACCTTTATAGCGATTAAGTTCCTTAATAAGTGCTTTTTCACTATCTTCGACAAGCAAAGTAATATTAGCTTTTTTGACATCAAATTGAAGACCTTTTTCTTCAGCTTGCCTAAAAACTGAACAAATGCGTGCATGTGCATACTGTATATAAAAAACTGGATTTTCATTTGTCTTGGACTTTGCTAGGTCGAGATCGAAATCCATGTGTTGCTCGGATTTTCTGAGAATATAAAAAAAACGTGCTGCATCATTGCCAACTTCATTACGTAATTCTTCCAGTGTTACAAAGGAACCACTACGAGTTGACATTTGGACTTTCTTACCACTCCTGTATAGATTTGCAAACTGTACCAGCAATATTACTAGTTTATTGGGGTCATGATTTAGTGCTGCAATAGAAGCCTTAACACGAGCAATATAGCCATGGTGGTCCGCACCCCAAATATTAATTATTTTGTCATAGCCACGTTCAAATTTTTCCAAATGATAGGCAATGTCTGAAGCAAAGTAGGTGTGTAAGTTGTTATCGCGCACTACAACTCGATCTTTTTCATCGCCAAAATCTGTAGTTTTGAACCAAAGAGCCTTATCCTTTTTGTAAACATGCCCCGTTTTTTGTAAAGCCTCAACAGTGCTCTTTGCTAAACCATTGTCAATTAAAGATTGTTCTGAAAACCACTTCTCATAATTTACTCCAAAATCAGCCAAATCATCCTTGATGCCACTGAGTATTGAATTAATACCTATATGAAAGATTGTCTTAAAATCAACGCCCAATACCGTTTTAGCTTTCCCAATAAGCTCGTCAATATGTTGCTCTTTATTGCCACCTTCGCTACCATCTTTACAGATGTTTTCAAACATTGCTGATGCAAACTTTTGCCATTTTTTTTCATACTTAAGGGCAATACTTTTTGCTATAACTTTGATGTAATCACCCTGATAAGCGTTATCAGGAAATCTTAGTTTTTCGCCAATAATTTCTAAATAACGAAAGAAGATACTCACTGTTAAAATATCCATCTGCCTTCCGGCGTCATTGACGTAGTATTCATTATCAACCTCAAAACCAATTGTTCTCAAAAGGTTTGATATTGACGCGCCATACGCGGCACCTCTTCCATGGCCAACATGTAATGGACCTGTCGGGTTCGCAGAAACAAACTCCAAGAGCACTCTTTGACCTTCTCCAACACTTGAGCTGCCATAAGAATTACCTTGACTGATAATTTCATTAACAACCGCTGTGTTAGTCTCCTCTGAAAGAAAAAAATTAATAAATCCTGGACCAGCTATCTCCATTTTTTCAATAAACTCAGATTCATCTAACTGTTCAATAATAATTTTTGCAAGTTCCTTTGGTGAACATTTATTTTGTTTGGCAAGGATTAATGCTACATTCGTTGCATAGTCGCCGTGTTTTTGATCTTTCGTGTGATCTATACGAATTTTGGCGGGTAATGAATTTATAGTACCGTTAACAACTAGTGCTGAAAGGCTTTGGTTGAGCAAATTTTGCAACTTCTCTTTCATGATTAAAGACTAGCTGGTATGAATAAATATAGTTGATATTTTAGTTTATCTCTAGACTTTATATATGAAGCAATATATAAAAACTTAATCAATATAATTAGAGCTTTATCACCTAGTGCGCTTCTTGCCAACTATTACCAATCCCTACATCAACAAGCAAAGGAACATTAAGTGTTGCCGCATCTTCCATCATTAGGCGTATTTTTTCTGCATAATTTTTTGCATTATCAGCAGGCATTTCAAATACTAATTCATCGTGTACCTGCATAATCATTTTGACATTATTATTCTCGCTATCAATCCATTCTTGTATTGTTAACATTGCCCTCTTAATAATGTCGGCTGATGTACCTTGCATTGGCGCATTAATTGCAGTTCTAAGTGCATGCTGCTGTTGCACTTTATTCTTCGAGTTAACTTGAGGTAGATATAACCTTCTACCTAGGATTGTTTCTACGAAGCCTTGAGACTTTGCTTTCTCTTTTGTAACATTCATATATTCCAAAACACTAGGATAATTTTCAAAGTAGCCTTCAATGTAGTTTTTAGCTTCGGTTCTAGAAACATCAATTTGTTTTGCCAGTCCAAAAGCACTCATTCCATAAATCAAGCCAAAATTAATTGCTTTTGCTTTGCGGCGTTGGTCTTTAGTAACATCTGATAACGGTGCGCCAAAGACTTGTGAAGCTGTAGCAAGATGCACATCAACATTATCATTAAAAGCCTTAAGAAGATTCTTATCTCCAGAAATATGAGCCATAATTCTTAGCTCTATTTGTGAATAGTCAGCTGCAACAATCACGTTTTTTGGTCCTGCTACAAAGGCCGACCTGATACGTGCGCCTTCTTCTGTACGAATTGGAATGTTTTGAAAATTTGGTTTGGAAGAAGACAACCTCCCTGTTGCTGTAACAGCTTGGTGATAAGATGTGTGTAGACGACCCGTTTGACTGTTAATTTGTTTTGGCAAGGTTTCAAGATAAGTAGAATTAAGTTTAGTCAATGTGCGATATGACATAATCAAATCTACCAGTGGATGATCAAGCGACTTGAGGGCCTCCTCGTTAGTCGAGGGCTGTCCCTTTGCCGTTGTTTTTTTAGGTTCAAGCCCTAACCCTTCCTCACTAAACAAAATTTGCTGAATTTGCTTAGGTGAATCTAGATTAAAAACGTCTCCAGCTACCTCAAAAGCCTGAGCCTGAATTTTCTCCATTTCAGTTTTTATTTGGAATTGTTGTTTGAATAATGAATCTACATCCACAAAAGCGCCATTGCGCTCCAACTTCATCATCGTCTTTACAAGAGGTAACTCCAAGTTTTGATATAGAGAGACTAATTTTGGAAATTTTTCAAGCCTTTCTTGCAGCACTTTGTTTAACTCATATGTGACAATAACATCTTCGCAAGCGTACGGAGTAGCTTCGTCAAGATCCACTTGATTGAATGTCAATTGCTTTTTGCCACTGCCTGCAACATCAGCATAATGAATCGTTTTGTGACCAAGATAATATTCTGACAAATCATCCATATTATGGCGCGTTGCCACAGAATTTAAACAATAAGACTTCACCATGGTATCGTCAACTATGCCACATAAATCGATATTTATATTGGCTAGAATGTGGGCGTCATATTTTAAGTTTTGTCCAATCTTACCAATCTCGCTGCTTTCGAGAATTGGTTTTAAGGCGTCTAAAACTAATTGTCTCGATAACTGCTCTGGAGCGTCTAAATAATCATGCCCAACTGGAACATAATAACTTCTCATGCCAAGCAAAAAAACCAAGCCGACAACTTCTGCATTCATATAATCAAGACTGTTAGTTTCAAGGTCAAAAACAAAACTGTTACTTTCGGATAAATCTCTCACAAGCCCTTCAAAATCACTCTTTTTGAGAATTAATCTTTGTGAATAGTCTTTAATATGAAACAGGGCTGTTTTATGTTCGCTCTCAATATTCTGAGTTTCGCTTGATTCTTGTTTGGGCGTTTCCTTGTTAATCTCACCTAGCTGTCTCAACCAATTAGAGAAGCCGTATTGAGCAAAAAGTGAGGCTAGCTCCTGCTTATCTTCACCCGGTTCTTCGTGAAAAATATCTAAAGGCAAATCTACATCGAATTTAAGCTGTACCAATTGATATGAGAGATCAATGACTTCAAATGAACTGCGCAATTTTTCACCAATCTTGCCCGCCATGTTTTCTGCATTAGCCTTAACTCCATCGATATCACCATACAATTGCAGCCACTTAGCTGCAGTTTTTGGCCCAACACCTGGCACGCCAGGTATATTGTCAGAAGAATCACCGGTCAATGCCAATAAATCTCTAATTTGATGAGGTTTAACGCCCATTTTTTCCTCTACTTTCTCGGCATCATAAAGCTTGCCTTTCATATCAAGTTGGTTATTATTTTCATTAACAAGTTGATAGAGATCCTTATCACTGCTTGCAATTATGGTTTTAAAATTCCTCTCTCCAGCAAGCTTACTTATGGTCGCAATAACATCGTCTGCTTCAACATCTTCTATACAGAGAAAATGGAAACCCATCGCCCGAACAATTTTATAGAGCGGCTCAATTTGCATAATTAAAGCTTCATCCGCAGGCTTCCTATTCTCTTTGTATTGTGGATACATGTCATGTCGAAAATTTGACCCTTTTGCATCAAATATCATAATAAGCTTATCGTTGGGATATTGTCGCTGCAGGCGTTTAATTGAATTAATTACGCCAAACATAGCGCCTGTAGGAAACCCGCTCTCGTTACTTAAATTTGATGACAACGTCGAGAAATAGGCGCGAAATAGGAATGCCGTACCGTCGACTAAAATGAGTTGTTGAGACATACAATAATTTTACCTATAATCTTAACTATTGTTAAACCTAACTCTCGAAGAAAAACCCCGCTCAGAGTGTATATTATTAGCTTTGATTGTCATTGTTAGTTAAAATAAGATTATGACTGAAGCACTAATTACTGCAGATAATATTTCACTTAATTACCAAGGTAAAAATATCTTAGACAGTGTTAGTTTTAGGTTGCATCAAGGAGAGTTTATTACTTTAATTGGTCCAAATGGAGCCGGCAAAAGCTCACTCATTAAAGTTCTTCTAGGTCTAATTAATCAAGATAGTGGTAAAGTTATATACAGCAACAATATCCGTCTTGGCTATACTCCACAAACATTCTCTCCAAATCCCTTTATTCCTATATCTGTAATTGATTTTTTATCCCTTGACCAAAAGGTCGAAACAGTTTTTATAAATGAAATAATTGAGTTAACTGGTATAGAAGGTATTCTTGATTCTCCCCTAAAGAAACTTTCTGGAGGTGAGTTACAAAAAGTTCTACTGGCAAGAGCGCTGCTAAACAAACCTAATGTCCTTATCCTAGACGAACCTGCACAAAATTTAGATATTGATGGACAAATGCAGCTATACAAATTGATTCAAGATATCCACCAAAAAAATAATTGTGCAGTTCTTATGGTATCTCACGATCTTCATAGAGTAATGAAGGAATCAACTCAAGTGTTATGTCTATATCATCATATTTGTTGCCAAGGGCACCCCGAGTCAATTCTAAAAGATACACAATTTAATGATTTATTTGCCGACCAAATAAGCGAACTAATGACTACATACGAACACCATCACAACCACCAACATGAGCATTAAGTGGTGACTAAATGTCCCCTTGCTGATATAATTTAGCTCTTTTTTTGTTCCCATATTATTATGAAAGAAATTATTGAATCTGCTTTCGAAGATAGAGCGCACCTAACCCCGGAATCGGTAAACAGTGAAATTAAGGAAGCTGTCGCAGAAACTATAAATCTGCTTGATTCAGGGAAGGTAAGAGTCGCTGAACAAAAATCTATTGGGAACTGGCAAGTTAATGAGTGGTTGAAAAAGGCAGTCCTTCTATCTTTTAGGTTAGATGACAATGAGCCTATGGCAGGCGGATATACCCAGTACTTTGACAAGGTGCCTTCCAAATTTGTGAACACTACCCTGGAAGAGTTTCAAACCAGTGGAGTTCGAGTTGTACCACCTGCAACCGCAAGACGTGGCTCATTTATAGCTCAAGATACGGTTTTAATGCCATCTTTTGTCAATATTGGTGCATATGTAGATTCTGGAACAATGGTCGATACCTGGGCAACTGTGGGCTCCTGCGCCCAGATAGGAAAAAATGTACACCTCTCAGGCGGTGTTGGCATAGGAGGCGTTCTTGAACCATTGCAAGCCAATCCTACTATTATTGAAGATAATTGTTTTATTGGTGCTCGATCCGAAGTAGTGGAAGGCGTAATTGTTGAAGAAGGCGCTGTCATTTCAATGGGCGTCTATATTGGACAATCTACAAAAATCTTTAACCGTGAAACTGGGGAAGTTACTTTTGGGCGAATACCGGCAGGTTCTGTGGTTGTATCAGGCAACCTACCATCAAAGGATGGTAGTTATTCTTTATACTGTGCAGTAATAGTCAAGCAGGTTGATGCAAAAACAAGATCTAAAGTTGGTATCAACGATTTATTAAGAGGTATCTAAACAATCTCTACTTACTGCCCTTGCTCATAAGAAAAAAACCCGCCTTTCGACGGGTCTTTTATTGAGTTAATATGTTACTTTTAACGTGTAAATATCTTGTAGATT
>CAJWTP010000050.1 GCA_913047325.1 uncultured Gammaproteobacteria bacterium | reverse complement strand
GTAACAAACAAAGAGACAACTGGAGTTGCTTATGAATCATGTTGTTGGGCATTTCGACTTGTACACTTCAAAGAAAATTCTGGTAGTACCGAGACTTTAAAAAATTATGATTACAGCACTGGAATTGAGCTAATACTGAAAGGCTTGGGATCAAGTTCACCAAACTTCAGAGAACGCATTGAAAGAAACATTCCTTATTATCAATCTAATCTTAGTGAATGAGAAGATTCTTTCTTCTCCTATTATTATTTTCGGTAAATATAAGTATTGCAGATAATACTATTGTTGCAATAGTTAACGAGGATGTAATTACACTTGATTCTATTGAATGGCAATTGAATGTCGCTAGTTCCTATGACGAAAAGATAGACATTGTAAATCGGCAAATTGACTTATTACTCCAACTAAATATAGTCAATAAGTTAGGCGCCGAGCCAGATAATGAAGAAATTAACGGAGCACTCATACAATTAGCTCAAAATAACAATATTTCAATAAGTGAACTCAAATCTCATCCTCAATTTACATTATTTGTTGAACAAATAATTGAAACGCTTTCCGTAATCAAGTTGGAGCAATTCATAACCAAAGACTTTAAACCTGAACTTTCAGAAAATGAGATTTTACAGAATTGCAGCATTGAAAAATCTACTGGAGTCAAACAAATCAAAATTGCACAAATAATTATTTCCGAAATCCTGGATTCTGACTCTTCAAAAAGTGAACAAAAAAATGCCGTTGTAGGGTTTCTAGAAAAGCTCACAATACACATCTCGAAAGGCGCATCTTTCGAAGCTCTTGCAAAACTACACTCTCAGCACCCCTCTTATTACAATGGTGGTCTTTCTGAGTGGCTAAATGTTAATACTTCAAACATAGAAATGTTTGATTCTCTTGAAGATGGTGAAGTCTCTAAAATCTACGAAACTGAGGGGGCATGGGCTATTGCAATGAAGGTTGACGAGAGGCACATTAATCCAGATATAGAAAGTTGCAAACAGCAAATCAAAAATCAAAAATCTCAAACATACTATTTACAATGGTTAAAAGAGCTTAGAGATTCAGCTTATATTGAGATATATACTGATAAACTATAAAAATTCAATTTTTATTTCTTTTAAATGCCTAACTCTATTCATATATTTGGTTTTCATAGCCTAGAAGCGATATTAAATTCTAGCCCTGAGTTAATTCTCAATGTATTTGTCCAGAATGGTAGGCGTGATAGACGAATGCAAGACTTGTTAACTAAACTTGAGAATCAAAAAATTAAATACTCATCGACCGATAAAAACATATTGGACAGACTTGCAAAGGGTGAACTTCATCATGGAGTTTTAGCGGAAATTGCACAACCAACTCTTCCTGGGCAAGATAAACTAATTGAGCATATTAAACATTATTCAATTAATCCACTTATCCTAATACTTGATTCAATACAAGATCCAAGAAACCTTGGGGCTTGCCTTAGAAGTGCAAACGCTGCTGGAGTAGATTGCGTGGTTGTTAATAAAGACCGTTCAGCCCCAATTAATGCTCTGGTCCACAAAACATCTGCCGGCGCTATCGACCAAACTAAAATATTTCAAGTAACCAACCTGGCAAGAACTATTAAAGAATTGCAAAAGAATGGAATTTGGGTTTTAGGACTAGACGGCTTGTCTAACAATTCTCTCTATAAAGCTAATCTTTGTGAGCCTATTGCTTTAGTAATGGGGAGTGAAGGCAAAGGATTAAGGAAATTAATCAAAACAAGTTGTGATGAATTAGTGAATATCCCGATGTTGGGAAATGTTGAAAGTCTAAATGTTTCAGTGGCTACTGGAATTGCACTTTTTGAAAGTAGAAGACAAAGGCAAACTAATTAACAAAATAGTGACTTTCGAGTATAATATTTAGGCTTTAGAAAAATATAAAAATGGAATTAGGTGAAGACCCACTAGATTGGCTAAAACTGCTTAAGTTTGCTAAAAAAAATCTTAGTGTGGCAGGAGAGTTCACTGTTGGGGACTTACCAAGACTAACTGAAATTGCTAGTAATAGTTCAGACAAGATTAAAGTTAATTATTCGTTTTACGTAGAAAATGATACTATCCCTTGTCTTGATGGTGAAATTTCATTAAATATTTATCTGACTTGTCAGAGATGTTTGGAGGCGTTACCTTTGAGTTTGGAGCTTGATTTTAGCTTGGCCTTTGTGAAGAATGAAAATCAAGCTGAAGGGTTAAGTGAGCATTTGGAAATTTATTTATTTGAGGACGAAGAACAATCATTGATTGATTTAATTTCTGATGAAATATTACTTTCAATTCCTATGGTTCCAAAACACGATATAGATTGTTTGTCGTCTTTTAGAGAAAATAACAATTATGAGCAAGGGAAAGAAAATCCATTTGCCGTACTAAAAAATATAAATAAGCCTATGAGGGCAAGGAGTAAAAATGGCAGTACAAAAAAGTAGAAAAACACCTTCGAAAAGAGGCATGAGACGTTCACATAATGCACTAAAGAATCCTGCTCTATCAGAAGACCAGGAAACAGGCGAAAATCACTTGCGACACCACATTACTGCCGATGGATACTATCGCGGCAAAAAGGTAATAAATACAGCAATTGAAGACATCGAGGAAGTAGATTCATAAAGCTATCCTTATGACAATTAAGGTATCAATTGATGCCGCCGGTGGTGATTACGGAATACCTGTCACTATTGAAGCTGGTATTAATGCATTAAGCAAATATAATGACCTGCAAATACATTTTGTAGGAGATAGCTTAAGCATAGAAAATGAATTAAAAAAACACCGCAAATCTGATCTTCTTGGAAATCGGATATACATTACTCATGCAACTGAAGTAATCAGTATGGATGAATCCCCCTCGAATGCTTTGAGAAGAAAAAAAGATTCATCAATGCGTATAGCAATCAAACTCGTTAAGGATGGCATCGTAGATGCTTGCGTAAGCGCTGGAAATACTGGCGCTTTGATGGCAATAGCACGTTTTGTCCTTAAAACGATTGATGGTGTCGACCGGCCAGCAATAATGTCTTCAGTTCCGACAATAACTGGACATAATCATATACTAGATCTCGGTGGAAATATTGACTCTAAACCAGAAACTCTATTACAATTTGCCATCATGGGTTCAATCGCTGTTCAGCATACTGAAAACATTCAAAATCCATCAATTGGGTTACTGAATGTCGGTGTTGAAGATATGAAAGGCCACGAAAAAATTCAAGCAACAGCGGATCTACTCAAGGATTCATCCTTAAATTATCAAGGTTTTGTTGAAGGTAACGATATTTATAAAGGAGTGGTTGATGTCATTGTTTGTGATGGCTTTGAAGGTAATATTGCACTAAAAGCAAGTGAAGGTGTTGCCAATATGATTTCTCACTTTATAAAGGAGTCTTTTAATAAAAATCTGCTAACGAAAATTGTTGCTCTGTTTGCGAAACCGGTCATGAAGAATTTCAAGGCTAAAGTTGATCCTGGTAAACATAATGGCGCTAGCCTTCTTGGCTTAAGGGGAGTTGTTGTGAAAAGTCATGGCAATGCAGATGTTGATTCATTTCTTCAGGCAATTAAAGAGGCCTATCTTGAAGCCCATGCTAAAATCACGGAAAAAATTTCTAAACAACTCACTCAAGAGTTAGAAGATCACAAATAGGACTTATTTGATGAAAAGATTTGCTAGGATCACTGGAACCGGTAGTTACCTCCCTCCAAAAATAATTACAAATTCTGAACTTGAAAAAACGCTAGATACTAGCGATGAATGGATAACTGGACGAACGGGCATCAAAGAGAGAAGAGTTGTCGATGGCGAAAGTACTTGTGATCTAGCCCTAGAAGCAAGCAAAAGAACGCTAGAAATGGCTGAGATAAGAGCCTCGGAGATTGACTTAATTATTCTTGCAACCACTACCCCAGATAAAATCTTTCCTGCAACTGCGACAATGCTTCAAAGCAGAATTGGTGCTAATTGTCCAGCATTTGACCTCCAAGCGGTTTGTGCCGGCTTTATATTTGCTCTTACAACTGCCCAGCAATATATTGAAAATGGCGTTTATAAAAATGTGTTAGTCGTTGGTAGTGAAACTTTTTCCAGAATTATTGACTGGAATGACCGCTCTACTGCAATCCTTTTTGGTGATGGCGCTGGTGCTGTAGTTTTGTCAAGCGATAACACTGCTGGAATTAAGTATTCAAAAATCTCTAGTGATGGTAGTTATCTATCTTCCCTGCATGTTAATAACAATTATATTAACGAGATTGGTTATGTTGAAATGTCTGGCAACGAAGTTTACAAAATTGCCGTTAAACAACTCGCAAATATTGCTGAAGAAATACTTAGAGAGAGTAATTTGACTGCAAGTGAAATTTCTTGGATGGTCCCACATCAAGCTAATATTAGAATTATTACGGCGATTGCTAAAAGAATTGGCCTGCCAATGAGTAAAGTGATACTTACTCTTGAGACACATGGCAACACTTCAGCCGCTTCAATACCGCTTGCACTAGATGTAGCAGTTCGTGATGGGAGAATAAAAAAAGGTGATAAATTATTATTGGAGGGAATTGGCGCTGGGTTTAGTTGGGGCGGCCTACTAGTAGAATATTAATAATCTAATAATCTCTGCGCACTATTTTATTTGTTAAATCTATCAGTGCAGTAGCATTTACACTTAATCCAGAAAGTTCTTCTATTCCCTGTCCGTACAAGCCTTTATATGCCTTTTTAGACTCTTCTATTCCAATTAACGAAGGGTATGTTGGCTTACCTTTCTTTAAATCAGAGTTTTGTCTTTTTCCTAAACTTTGATCTGAACCTAAAACATCTAGAACGTCATCTTGAATCTGATAAGCAAGTCCAATCTTTTCGGAGAACGAGGATAGAATATCAATATCTTTTTTATCAATTTGAGGCTTAAGCAGTGCGCCAAATTTCACTGAACAACCAAGAAGTGCGCCAGTTTTTTTCAGATGTAATTTATTTAAAAAATCTACATCAACATTTTTAGATACTACGGAGAGGTCTATAGATTGCCCATCTGCCATATCAAAAGCGGAACTAGCCAATAAGTTCAGCAATTTAATTCTGGTGATAGGTATGATATTTTTCGCGCCTGCTAACACTTCAAACGCAAGCGCTTGAAGGCCGTCCCCCACTAATATTGCCTGAGCTTCACCGAAAGCTTTGTGAGATGATGGTTGGTTATGTCTCATATCATCATCATCCATTGCTGGAAGGTCATCATGAATCAATGAATAAATATGGACAAGTTCGACAGCAGCGGCACAAGCGTCAACTTGACGGAGTTCAACATCAAATAAGCTTGCAGTTGTATAAGTTAGTATAGGCCTAAACCTCTTACCACCAGCTAATACTGAGTAGCGCATATACTCATTTAGAGCGCTTTGCCTAGTAAGTAGTGTATTTAAGTAATTATTAACGCGATTGCGATATAATTCAAATATCATCTAAAGGCTTGTCTTCTGTATAGTTATCTTCTTCACTTAGAACCGAAATTCTTTGTTCAGCACTGCTAAGTGCGCTATGACATTGGCGGTGAAGTTTGATGCCCTCTTCAAAACACTTAAGCGATTCTTCTAGACTTAAGTCACCAGATTCCATTTTTCCTATAATCTCTTCCAGTTCACTTAGACCCTTGTTAAAATCAAATTTGCTACTCATCAGCGCTTCCCTCCACTGCTCGTTTTAATCAAAATAATAACTATCCATGATATGGGTAATATTATGCCACCAGAACAGCAAATAATTTACACAGATTTATTTTTGAATTTGTGTCCAAAACTCTGCCCTATCTCGTAATTCTGGATTAATGCTTTGCGAGCGAAGCACTAAAAAGTCATAAGCCATTCTAAATCTAGGGTTGGCAACTAAATCGTTGACTTTTTTTACGCTACACTTTTCTAGCTGGTGTTGCATCAACCAGATATCCCTAACTCGAGCTGACAGCCATTTTGGCATTAACACTTGTTTGACCTGTCTATTGATTACCTCTTCTGAAGCTTGATTCATAGCTTCAAACCTAGATTTATTTCTTTTTTGCAATTTATTAAAATGTTTGTTTTGCGAATCCCATAAAAACACAGAAAAAAGAAAGGCAGGCGTTACAGATTTGCTGGTTTTTAGTCGTTCAGAGGTGTTATTTAGTGCTTTTTTTATAAACTTTGAATTATTTGTTTGCTGAAAAAGATACTTAAGCAACCCTGTTTCTAATAGACGCTCAAACACTCTGTAAGATTTTTCATTGTGAAAAAGTTTGACGCATTCATCATACAATCTAGCTGGCGGTATGCTGCCCAATAGGTGTGATTGTTGTGAAATTGCACTAGATATTTTAGGGTCTAGTTTTGCCTCCAATTTAACCTCAAAACGTATTGCTCTAATCATTCTAACAGGGTCTTCTTCAAAACGATTAATTGGATTGCCAATCATACAAATTTTAGATTCATTGATTGCACTAAACCCATCAACAAAATCAATGACTTGAGATTTTTTAGTGTCGTAATACAGAGCATTAACTGTAAAGTCACGACGAAACACATCTTCTTTTAAGGTACCGTAATGGTTATCTCTAGCAGCACCTCCTTTATTAATCTGACTATGAGACGCTCGAAATGTTGCAACTTCAATATATTTTCTGGCAGAAAACATAATATGAACTAGAGGGAATCTCCTGCCAATAAGTCTTGATCGTTTAAATAACTTGTGAATCTGCTCAGGCGATGCATTTGTTGCAATATCAAAATCCTTAGGTTTTTGCCTCAACAATAGATCTCTAATACAACCACCAACTAAATAAGCTTCGAACCTTGCTTTATGAAGCACCTTTAAGACTTTTAGAGCGTCTTTGTCAATTAATTTTTTGTCGAAGTGTATCGTTTGACGCTTAGGGTTCATAAAGTCACGATATCTTGCGGAGACCAGCCTTTCTGCCTATGTTCAGCAACAACTGTGGTATAAATACCTCCACGAACGTTAAATATTGCTTTTATGCGCATAAAACGAGGGTTAGTAGCATCAACCAAGTCATCTAGTATTTGGTTTGTAACAGCTTCATGAAATGCGCCCTCATCACGATAAGACCAGATATAATTTTTCAGTGCTTTTAATTCAATGCAATGCTTATCAGCAATATATTCAAGCTCAAGTGTGGCAAAGTCTGGTTGCCCAGTCATCGGGCATAAGCATGTAAATTCAGGCATATCAATATGAATTACAAAGTCCCTTTTAGTATTAGGATTATCAAAAATCTCTAATGTTTTACTGGGTGAACTAGGCATGTTTATTCTCTTTATTTAAAAAGGCGGATATTTTATCAAGGTAGCCAGAGAATGTTCTATTACTAAGTAGATAAAATATAAATGTCAATATTAATACTAACAGGTGAACACTCCATAGGCCAATGATTGGATCAAGTTCGCCACGTTCAACGCTATTTTTTGCAATTAGTAGTCCATTGTTATAAAGCAAGAAGACTATAACGCCTATCAAGAGGCCGATACTTTTTCCACTTCTAGGTGAGGCCTTACCAAGTAATACGCCGAGTATAGATAAAATTAATAGGCTGATAGGTGGTGAAAAACGCCACTGTAATTCAGCGCTCGCTAACGGATTTTCTTCTTTAAATAATTCTAGAGTTTTTCTTCCTTCGATAGCTGTATATTGAGTGATGGTATTTTGAATGTCACCTGATATAATTTGTATGTTATATTGGTTAAAATTGAGAATATTCTTGTTTACAGAACTTGTTATATCTTGATATCTAGTTCCATTTTTTAATCGAAGATAAACGTTATTTGTTTCTGGATCAGTAAACTTAATTGCCTCAGGGGCTAATACAATTATTGAATTTTCTTTAGATTTAGCAGAAATGAAAATCTCTTCCATATTCTGTTCAGCTTTACTATCTGGAGTGGAGGATTCTGATGCGTAAAAAACTATCTCACCATTTTGAAATTCTTCGAATTCACCTTCTTTAATAAATGAAAATTCTGACGCGTTTTTGTTTTCCTCTTCAATTATGTTTTTTTGTTGTTTAGACCATGGAACTGCTGTAGTAGTCAAGAATAATAAAGTTAAAAAAGAAGCTATAACCAATGGTTGCAATATAACGATAAAGTGCTTATCACCAAGACCTAACGAATTCATAACGATAGCTTCAGAATTCTTATAGAGCTGGGTGACAGCTAAAATAATTGCCAAGAAGAATGACAGAGAGAATATTAGTGGAAAATCTCTTATCATATTGTAACTAATCAGAGGCATAATCTCCTGAATAGGAAACCCCTGCGCAATACTATCCTGCGCCCTAAGTACGAATTGGTTGCCGAAAACAACAAGTCCGACAATTAGAAAAATTGCAAAAAAAAGAACAACAACGTTTCTTCTTATGTATCTAGCGATACGTGTATTTTTGTATTTGAAAGTATTGAAGGGTGTTCTTTTCAAGATTGATTATTCGCTACATTAAGTAGTCAAATTTTATTTCTTTTGCTTCATTGAGTTAAAGAATTCATCATTTGTCTTAGAGAATCTAAGTCTTTCAATTAGAAATTCAGCTGCTTCAACGGTGTCCATTGGGTGGAGAATTTTGCGCAATATCCACATTTTTTGGAGTTCTTGTTCCTCTGTAATGAGCTCTTCACGACGGGTCCCGGATGCATTGATATTGATAGCTGGAAATATTCTTTTTTCAGAAAGCCTTCTTTCAAGGTGAAGTTCCATATTTCCAGTACCTTTGAATTCCTGATAAATAACTTCATCCATCTTAGATCCTGTGTCAACTAATGCTGTAGCTATAATTGTAATACTTCCGCCATTTTCAATATTTCGTGCTGCGCCAAAAAATCGTTTCGGTCTTTGTAGTGCATTGGCATCAACACCACCTGTTAAAACTTTACCTGAGGAAGGCGCTACCGTATTGTATGCTCTTGCTAAACGAGTAATTGAGTCGAGCAGGATGATTACGTCTTTACCTTGCTCTGCTCTTCTCTTGGCTTTTTCAATTACAATTTCAGCGACCTGGACATGTCTTTTTGCTGGCTCATCAAAAGTAGAAGATATTACCTCTCCCCTGACTGTTCGCACCATTTCTGTGACTTCTTCCGGCCTTTCATCTATAAGCAAAACAATCAATTCACATTCTGGATGATTTACAGCAATTGATGATGCAATGTTTTGCATAATCATTGTTTTACCGGCTTTTGGCGGCGCTACAAGCAATCCTCTTTGGCCTTTACCAAATGGCGCGACCAAGTCAATAACTCTTGCAGTTATGTCTTCAGTACCGCCGTTACCTAATTCCAAAGCAAGCCTTGAATCAGGATGAAGCGGCGTTAATGAAGAGAAAGGAACACGATTTCTAATATTTTCAGGCTGGTCCTCATTAACTTCCATCACCTTGACTAGAGCAAAGTACTTTTCGCCTTTCTTCGGCGCACGAATCTTTCCAGTAACCAAATCGCCAGTTGATAAATTAAAACGTCTAATTTGGTTAGGTGAAACATAAATGTCATCAGGGCCAGAGACATAAGAGTCATTAGCTGAGCGCAGAAAGCCGTAACCTTCTTGCAAAATATCTAAAACCCCGTCACCTAAAACCTCTTCATCGTTTTCAGATTTATATTTGAGTATGGCAAAGATAAGTGTTTGTTTTTTTGCTCTTGAAATGTTTTCAATTCCTAGACTTTGAGCTAGCTCTAAAAGTTCTCCGGGTGATTGGCTTTTAAGGTCTGATATTTTCATGATGTTAGGTTGTTTTGAGTTTAGTGATTGTTTGGAGTAATGAGTGTTATATAGCTCATTTGGAGCAAAGTTTTGTATAAAAACTATTTATGTGGTGATATTGTTTTTGAAGTATTTTATATTTTTGGTTAAATATTTGAATCTAAAAAGGCGCTCAAATTAGCTTTAGATAGAGCGCCGACCTTTGTCGCTTCAACAACGCCATCTTTAAATAAAAGCATTGTCGGGATACCTCTAATTCCATACTTAGGCGGTATTTGAGCATTTTCGTCTACATTGACCTTTACGATTCTAACACGACCATCGTACTCGTTTGCAATTTCGTCAAGTACTGGCGATAGCGCCTTACAGGGACCGCACCATTCAGCCCAAAAATCTACTAGTACCGGTTGTGATGAATTTACGACATCTGTCTCAAAAGACGCATCACTGACTACTTTAATTTTGTCGTTCATGTATTAAATGGGAAGAAACGCAGAAATAGAGAATTCTTAGCAACATTATAACAGTTATTTGATATAAATCTATTTTTTTATATTTTTCTATTTAATTTATATGGACAGAGTGCAAATTTAGTATTTATACAATTAAAACCAATATTAATGGAATTGTAATAAATGATAACGCAACCTGAATAGAAATAATTCTTGCCATTAACTTAGTTTCTCCGCCCAATTGACGAGCCAAAGCGAAAGAAGATACAGCTGTAGGAACTGATGCAAATATAACTGCTACTACCACCTCAAGTTGGCTAAGCCTTAAATAATTTGCAACTAGATAGACTACAAAAGGAAAAATTGCAAGCTTGAGAATTATCGAAATAATGGCGGGGATTATTTTGACTTTGAGCTGCTTAAGTTTAATATTGGCACCTACACTAAGTAGCATAATTGGTAAAGCAGCAGATCCTAATAAGTTTGTCGTCTTGTGGATGATTGGAATATTTCTCATCTCCATAAGTGAAAAGACAAGGCCAATTAATACAGATACAAGAATCGGATTTTTTGCGATATCAAAAAAAATATCAATCAATACAGATTTTGATTTACGGGTTTTTTTGTCCTGTAATTGAGTTACCATTATTGCAACAATCACAATATTAGCAACCGGTATAAGAATCGCCATTATGATTACCCCTAATGCTATAGCTTCAGCACCAAAAAGACTGCTTACAATTGCAAGCGCAACAAATCCATTATGTCTAGCAGCTCCTTGCATTATTGAGCTAGAAACATCAGTTGTATAACCGAAGAGTTTAGAAATTATAATTGAAAGCAAAATAACAACAATAAAACCACTCAAAATAACCATGGCATAGTTAGTAAAAATATTTGGAGTAAAGTTAGTTTGAGATAATTGATTAAATAGTAATGAAGGCATTAAAATCCAATAAACCAGTTTATCGTTTAAGCCCCAAAAAGAATCACTTGGTATGCCATTCCTTCTCAACAGATTACCCAAGACAATTAGAACAAATACAGGGGAAATTGAGTAAAAAATATCGATTAAGCTTAAGTTCAATGAAGGCCTCGCTTATTAAGATTTATTGAATAATTTAGTATCGTATTATGAATGACTTTCAATGAAATCAATCGCCATTTTGAGTCTTGAAAGTGTCCTATCCTTGCCAACCAATTGAGCACTTTTGTCAATACTGCCAGACTTGCCATTACCGCTAAGAGCCAACCTAAATGGCTGCCCTACTCTACCAAAGCCAATGTTTCGCTTTTCACATATTCCATTTATAACAATATGAATCTTATCTGCAGTCCACAAATCCAAGTTATTTAATTCACCTAATAAGCTTTCTAATATTGGCTTAGATTTAGCTTGAAAAAGTTTTTTCGCAAGATCTGAATCGAAAGAGTCGAAATCTCGATAAAACATGGCACAACTTTGTGCCATCTCTACTAGTGTTTTTGATCGATCTCTTAGACTCTCAACAACATCTTCAATATTTGGCCCATCAAGTGTATTGATTGACTGTTT
>CAJWTP010000049.1 GCA_913047325.1 uncultured Gammaproteobacteria bacterium | reverse complement strand
AACGCTTGCACCCTCCGTATTACCGCGGCTGCTGGCACGGAGTTAGCCGGTGCTTCTTCTACAGGTACCGTCAAGGCCCGAGGGTATTAACCTCAAGATTTTCTTCCCTGTTGAAAGTGCTTTACAACCCTAAGGCCTTCTTCACACACGCGGCATTGCTGGATCAGGGTTGCCCCCATTGTCCAATATTCCCCACTGCTGCCTCCCGTAGGAGTTCGGGCCGTGTCTCAGTCCCGATGTGGCTGATCATCCTCTCAGACCAGCTAAAGATCGTCGCCTTGGTAGGCTTTTACCCCACCAACAAGCTAATCTTACGCAGGCTCATCTGATAGCGTGAGGCTCGAAAGTCCCCCACTTTACTACGAATAGATTATGCGGTATTAATCCGAATTTCTCCGGGCTATCCCCCACTATCAGGCAGATTCCTACGCGTTACTCACCCGTCCGCCACTCGACGACTACTAGCAAGCTAGTATCGTTTCCGTTCGACTTGCATGTGTTAAGCATACCGCCAGCGTTCAATCTGAGCCAGGATCAAACTCTTCAGTTCAATCTTTGACTTTTTAGAACACATGGCATTTTGTAACCATTAGTTCAATTTTTTTAAAAGCTTATCTGCTTTTGTTTTTTATGTGCACTGCACAATTTCTTGTACGAGTGCCCACACAAGTTGCTTGATAAATTGTTAAAGAACTACCGCCTCAAAATTCATCGTTTTGTTGCGGTGAAAGCGAGAAATTATACCGGCCAAATCTAGCGCGTCAAGTATTATTTTGAATATTTGCTAAATAAAAATTGGCGCATTAAACTTGCCCAAGACCCGCCAATAAAAATTGCGAGTAAAAACAACATTATAGACCTAATTATATTGAGGGGCAAATTGCCTCAACCTCGCCATTCGTTAGCTTGTTAATTTGTTATTTACCAATACAAAAAGAAGAAAAGATTTCGCCCAACAAATCATCAGATGAAAACTCACCGGTGATTGCCCCTAATGACATGCTTGCCTGACGCAAATCTTCGGCCACAAGTTCGCTTGCACCGGACTCGAGTTGCTTGACAGCAATTTTTATATATTTGAGTGCTGAAGCGATTGCCAATAGGTGTCTTTTACGAGCTAAAAAAACCTCTTCGCCAACGGGATTGTAACCTGCAGTTCTTATCAAAAGCTCTCTAAGGAGTTCAACTCCATTTCCGGTTTTGGCTGACAGGCTTATGGAAAATTGCTTGTCTTGCTCCGTTATTCCAGCTTCCTCACCTAGCAAATCTATCTTATTTCTAATCGTAACAATAGGTTTATTGGTCATTAAATCTGACAATATAGAATAGTCGGCGGATTGTTCTTGTGCTTCATATACCAACAATACAACGTCTGCACTGTCTATTTCCGCATGCGCTCTTCTAATCCCTTCCTTTTCAATAATATCATCACTGTTATGAAGGCCAGCTGTATCAATAATATGCAATGGCAAGCCATCAATTTGAATAGTCTCTTTTAGGATATCTCTTGTCGTACCCGCTATATCAGTAACAATGGCACTTGGCTGTTTGGTGAGTGAATTAAGTAAACTTGATTTCCCTGCATTAGGTTTACCTGCAATTGCAACATGCAATCCTTCTCTAAGGATAGCGCCCTGGCTAGCACTATCTAAAATGTCTTGTAGCTCCTGCTTTAAAGATTCTATTTTTGATAAAACTTCATGAGACTCCAGGAAATCAATCTCTTCGTCAGAGAAATCAATAGTTGCTTCAACAAAAACCCTGAGACTGATAATGGAACTGAGTATATTATTTATTTTTGCGGAAAATTCACCAGAAAGAGACCTGACAGCACATCGAGCAGACTGATCAGAGCTCGCTTGAATCAAATCCTGAACTGCTTCAGCCTGCACCAAATCCATTTTGCCATTGAGAAATGCACGCTTTGAAAACTCGCCTGGCTCTGCAAGTCGAGCCCCAAAATGACTAGCGGTTTCCAATAGGCATCGCAAAACACTCATACCACCGTGACCCTGCAGCTCTAAAATATCCTCGCCAGTATAGGAATTAGGACTGGGGAAAAAAATAGCCACACCTCTATCAACTTTATCTCCCTCCTGATCACAAAAGTCACCATAATACGCAACCCTAGGTTCAAGCTCTACGTTAAGGACTTGTTTAGCTATAGATTGCGACAATGGCCCGGAGATACGAACTATGCCTATGCCACTCTGCCCGACTGCAGTAGCTAGAGCACAAATAGTTTCAGTCTTCTTCATTATAAGCGAAGTACTGGGTAATGAAATCATCAAAACTCAACACATCCTGAGCCTCAATTTCTAGCTGTTTTTGGTGGGAAGATAAAGCCAATCTATCCAGTTCAGCAAAATAATCTTTGCCGACTATCTTGCTTTGGTATAAATCTCTATATTGATGACTAAATTGATCAACATACTCAAAGAAACCTATCTCTTCTCGTTTCATTTCCTCAAGCATCACTGCTGAAGGTGTCAAATCAGGGTTATTTATGCGGACAGATATTTCTTCTACTGATTGTTGATGTGTATTGCTAAGCAGTTTTGCACATTCCTTTATCTGCTCCATAATCTCTTTACCCCAATCCTGCAACAATATCTGCCTTCCACTAGAGCTAAGCATTAATCCCGGTTGTCGACCTTTGTGAGTAACCAACTTATCGTTATTATCAATTTCGAATTGCTCTGATGAAGAAATAGTTGCAGAATCTTGGAGCAGACAAAACAACAAAAATGCCTCCAAAAAATGTATCTGAGGTTTGTCGATACCAAGCGGAGTTAACGGATTAACATCCAGAGATCTAATTTCAATATAACCAACACCATTATTTTTTAGCGCCTTCAATGGTCTATCCATCCCGTGCAACAATGGCTTTGGACGAACTGATGAATAATACTCATTAGCGATTTGCAGTATATTGGTGCTGAGTTGGCGGTATTCTCCATCTTGCTTTATACCTATCCGTTCAAAATCCTCGCAACTTGTCTGCATTGCAGCTCGCAAACTATGAACGTAGTGATTCAAGCTATTGTAATTTGCCTTGACCCCTTTTTCATCTTCTTGATTATTCTGATAACCTATATCGCCCATCCTTAAAGAGGTTGCGTAAGGGAGGCAAAGTGTATTGTCATCAAACTCCTCCAAATCATGTTCATGATAATCCTTCATAAATGATTTACAGACTGATGCTGAAGCACCAAACAAATAAGGAATTAACCAGCCATATCTCAGTACGTTTCTTGTAAGACCCATATAGTGATTATCAATAAAGCATCTCAGAGAAAGGTCTGGTGATATTAGGACATGATAAGTTTGCCAAAAATCATCTGAAAATGAATAATTAAAATGAATGCCAGCTATTGCCTGCATGACACTGCCATAACGATAAGCAAGACCGTGACGATAAACATTCTTCATCCTGCCTAGATTTGAAGAACCATACTGGGCAATAGGAATATTGGTATGCCCGCGTAATATACAGGGCATACTTGCAGGCCAGAAACGTTCATTTGCAGGCAAATTATAATTCACAAAATGTTGAATTTTTTCCAACTCAATCAAAGCTTTTTCAGCACCATTGACGGGTTTTGTAACCAACTCAATCAATGCTTCACTAAAATCCGTTGTAATTACAGGGTTAGTTAATGGAGAGCCGTAAGCTTGCGGATGTAATTCCTGGGAGATATTACCTTCTTGATCGACACGCAAACTCTCCCTTTCAATCCCCATAAGGTTATGACTAAGTACGCCTTTAACCGGCATCAGTAATTGAATTTTATCGAGAAGTTCCAATCAACAAACTAAAAAAGTAAAATACGTATTTTACCTCGCACATCTCAAGTAGGTGTCAATAGAAATAACACGTGTTTTATATCATTAAAGAATATATATGTCAGCTATTAAAACTATAAATGCAGTTGTTGCTATTCTTTATTCTAAGAATAACACTCAAATACTCATCACCAAAAGGCGGAAAAATCAATTTATGCCAGATTATTGGGAGCTTCCGGGCGGAAAAATTGAAAAAGGAGAGGAGGAGGGAGATAGTCTTGTAAGAGAACTGCAGGAAGAGCTTGGCATAAATGTTTGCAAAATCAGTCTCAAACACATAATGTCTCATCATTACGAAGATAAAACCGTAAATTTATCTATCTACAATGTAGAAAGCTACAGAGGCGAAGTGATTGGCAAAGAAGGTCAAGATGTCCATTGGTGCAATCTGCAAGATTTGAATAACTATAAATTGTTGCCAACAATGAGGGTTATCATCAATAGGATTTGTCTGCCTGAGTATTACTGGATTACTCCGAATGAAAGAGACGCAAAATTAATATTAGAAAAATGTCAAAATCATTTAAATACTGGAACCAAAATTCTACAGCTTCGCAGTAAAGAATTCATTGAACAATCCTACATTAAAATAATACATCGCCTTTGTCAATCCTATGAAGCAAGGTTAATCCTTAATGTGCCAAACAAGACCTTTAAAGAGCCTTGTGATGGGTGGCATTTGACAAGCGATGAACTTTTGAATTATAAAAAAAGACCTTGCACTAATAATAAACTTTTAGGCGCCTCTACTCATAACATGAAAGAGGCCAAATACGCTGAAACAATCCCAGTTGACTATATCAGTCTAGCCCCCATAGAAGAAACCCCGAGTCACCCTAATGCAACTCCTCTTGGCTGGGAAGTGGCTAAAGATATTGTCAGTAAAAGCAACTTGCCCGTTTATTTACTTGGAGGAATGAGCAAAGACTCACTTTATAGGGCACTCAACATTAACGCCCAGGGAATCGCAGGTATCAGCAGAATCTAAATTAGGCTTTTGATAATTCTAATATTTTGTTCTGTATTTCCTCTTTTGTCATTCTAACAAGCCCATCGGAGCCATCTTCGCATAATAGCTTATCGTTGACAAACATCTGGGGAACCGTTCGATAACCTCCCTGAAGAAAAAAATCTCTCGCTTTAGAATCTTGCTGAATATTAACTGATTCATACTCTATACCAAGCAAATCTAAATAGTTTTTGGCTCTAGTGCAATAAGGACAATAATTTGATATATACACTTTAATCATTTATTTGACAAGCTTGATTTTAATTATTAGTCTCGAATATATACCCATGAAGAATCACTGGACAGAGTTTCATCATACTGGTAACCTTCATCTGAAAAGTTTTTTAGCGCCTTAGGGTCTGTTATACGGTTTCTTATTATGTAATTGACCATTAATCCTCTGGCACGCTTAGCATAGATACCAATGACTTTATAAACGTCATTTTTCTTTTCCTTAAAAACGACATCAAGTATCTGCGCTTTGAGTGTTTTTTTATCAATCGATTTAAAATATTCATTAGAGGCAAGATTAATAATCAAACCTTGCTCATCATCATTCAATACCTCGCTGATTTCGTTCCCCCAATAATCATAAAGGTTACCGCCATTTTTATTACTAAGCTTCGTACCCATTTCCAATCTATAAGGCTGAATCAGGTCTAGCGGCCTAAGGACCCCATATAATCCTGAAATCATACGCACATTATTTTGTGCAAATTTAAGGTCTTCAAGTGACAACGATGGCGCATCAATACCATTATAAACATCACCTTTAAAGGCTAGCAAAGCTTGCTTGGCATTATCTAATGAAAAGGGAGTTTTAAATGCTTGAAATCGATCAAAATTTAACTTCGATAACTTATCACTAAGCATCATGAGTTTTGAAATTTGGACCTGAGTCTTATTTTTTAATACATCGATCAATTCCTGCGTTTGAGTTAATTGCCTAGCTTCGGAAAAAGTTTTAACACGACTAGAAGAAAAGTCTTGAGTTTTTGAAGGTGAAATTATTGCCAACATGATCTGAAAAAATATAAATATTCTACCCGAATGCACCTGCTACAACAACATAATTGGGGTTATTTGTTACTAAAGTACAGTTTGATTTACGTTATAATTAGCAACCTTGTTTTGAATATTGCCAACAATCCTATTTATGAAAGAGAAGCAATTATATTTGCCTAAACCGCATGGCCTTTATCATCCAAAAAATGAAAAGGAGAACTGTGGTGTTGGTTTTATCGCACATTTTAAAAAACAGTCATCACACCAAACAACTAAAGACGCATTAGAAATGCTTAAACGCATGGACCACCGTGGAGCTTGTGGCTGCGAAGAAAATACTGGAGATGGCGCAGGAATATTAACCAATATCCCGCACAGTTTTTTTATCAAACATATAAAGTCTCTTTTTGGCGTTGAGGTTGAAGCTGGTGGTTATGGCGTTGGCAATGTTTTCTTGCCTCAAGATACAACCCAAAGAGACCACTGCATCAAGATATTCGAAAAGGCTATTGCTGAAGAGGGACAAAAGCTAATTGGCTGGCGAGACGTACCAGTCGATGCAGATAAATCTGACGTTGGCAATACCGCAAGAGCTTCTCAACCTATCATCAAGCAACTCATTGTCGGTGCTGAAGCGGGGTTAGAAGCCGATGCTTTTGAACGCACACTCTTTATCATAAGAAAATCTGTTTCAAAAATTATTCGTACTGATGAGTCGCTGTCTGAAGCGCTTAGTTTTTATGTCTGCAGTCTATCTACAAGAGTTATTATCTATAAAGGTATGTTGATGGGCTCACAAATCTTGGATTTCTATCCTGACCTTGACGACCCTGACTACGAGTCTTATCTGGCTATGGTTCATTCACGCTTTTCAACAAACACCTTTCCTTCTTGGGACCGAGCACAACCTTGCCGGTTTATGTCTCATAATGGCGAAATCAATACGCGCCAAGGAAACTATAACTGGATGAGGGCACGTGAAGGAGTCCTAGAGAGTGAATATTTGGGTGGCAAGCTCGAAAAAGCCTTGCCAGTTATTGAAACTGAAGTGTCTGACTCTGGCAGCTTTGACAATGTCCTCGAATTCTTATTAATGAATGGAAGATCATTACAAGAGGCAATCTTGATGATGATTCCAGAAGCTTGGCAAAATGACAATGAAATGAGTGACGAGAAAAAAGCATTCTATGAATATTTCTCGAACGTAATGGAACCGTGGGATGGCCCCGCCTCAATTGCATTTACTGATGGCCGCTATATTGGCGCAGTGCTTGATAGAAATGGACTAAGGCCATCACGATACTATATAACCCATGATGAGCGCGTCATTATGGCTTCAGAGGTTGGTGTTGTTGATGTCGAGGCAGACAATATCAAATCCAAGGGCAGATTAAGACCAGGGAAAATGTTTTTGGTCGATTTCGACAAAGGCGGAATGATTGATGACGAAGCAATCAAGGCAGATTTTTCTTCCATGAACCCTTACCAGGATTGGCTTAACGACCAGCAGATACATTTATCAGAGTTAAACAGTAATGAGGAAGTTCACGGATTCTACCCAGAAACACTCTTGCGAAGACTGAAATCATTCGGCTATAGCACAGAAACACTTCAATTCATGCTCATACCTTTAGTCAAAGAGCTAAGAGACCCGGTAGGGTCTATGGGTAACGACTCTGCATTGGCCTGCCTTTCAAATCAGTCTCGTATCATTTATGACTACTTCAAACAATTATTTGCCCAAGTAACAAACCCTGCAATTGACTCAATTCGTGAAGAAGTCGTCATGTCATTAAAATGCTCGATTGGCCCCGAGGGTAACTTACTAAGAAATAAAGCCGAAAATGCGCACCGCTTAGTCATTGATCATCCTATTCTTACCAATGAAGAAGCATCAGCCTTAAAAAATTGCAATTACCGTGGATGGACTGCTGAAACGATAGATATTACCTATGATATGAATTCCAACAAAAGTCTCAATGAGATGCTTGACGATATTTGCCTTCAAGGTTCAAAAGCTATTAAAGACGGTCACAGTTTAGTGATACTTTCGGACAGAAATACCAATGAAAAACGTATTGCAATTAGTGCTCTCTTGGCATCTTCTGCACTTCACAGATATTTAATTAAGAAGCATGAAAGAACCCAGGTTGGAATTATTCTTGAAACAGGCGAAGCTAGAGAAGTCCACCACTTTTGTCTGTTGACTGGTTATGGAGCTGACGCCATAAACCCTTACCTTGCATTCGAGTCACTTTGGCAAGCCAGAAGAGACAATCTAATTGACTTTAAAGATGACGAAGCTGTTGTAGCGGCATACCGAAAAGGCATTTCCAAAGGGATGTTAAAAGTGATGGCAAAGATGGGCATTTCCACACTCGCTTCTTATAAGGGCGCACAAATTTTTGAAGCTGTTGGTCTGGCGCCAGAAGTTATGGAAAAATGTTTCTTTGAAACCGCAAGTAGAATATGCGGTGTTAGTTTCGAAGTGCTGCAACAAGAAATAGAGACTAGACACAATGAAGCATACAATACCGATTCATTAGAAAACTTTGGTCAGTATCACTGGAGAAGTGGCGGTGAAAAACATATGTGGGAACCTCAAACAATTTCAAGCCTTCAGCAAGCTGCTAATAATAACGATCAGGATGCATATTGGCAATTTGCTAAAAAATCCAATGAAGAAGGCACTAGAAACTGCACTTTACGTGGCCTTATGTCTTTTAAAAAGAGCGACTCAATTACATTAGATGAAGTAGAAGACGCTCAAGAAATTGTAAAACGTTTTGCCACAGGAGCAATGAGTTTCGGTTCAATTTCTGCCGAATCTCATGAAACTCTTGCAATTGCTATGAATCGTATAGGTGGCAAGTCAAATACTGGTGAAGGTGGTGAGGATTCTGAGCGTTGGACGCCGGATGATAATGGCGATTCAAGACGTTCTGCAATTAAGCAAGTTGCATCAGGGCGTTTTGGTGTTACGATTGATTACCTCAATAATGCTGATGAACTCCAAATCAAAGTTTCACAAGGAGCAAAGCCTGGTGAAGGTGGAGAATTGCCAGGCTCAAAGGTTGATGAAGGTATTGCCAAGACACGTCACTCCACTGCTGGTGTTGGCCTAATTAGCCCTCCACCACATCATGACATCTATTCTATTGAAGATTTATCACAATTGATTTTTGACCTTAAACGCTCAAATCCTGAAGCAAGAATCAGCGTGAAGTTGGTTTCAGAAGTTGGTGTTGGGACAATCGCTGCTGGTGTAACTAAAGCCAAATCAGACCACATTGTTATCGCTGGTCATGACGGCGGAACTGGGGCCTCACCACTTACTTCTATCAAGCATGCTGGTCTGCCTTGGGAATTGGGTGTAGCGGAAACTCATCAAACTCTTGTTATGAACGATCTCCGTTCACGCGTCGTTATTCAGACTGATGGTCAATTAAAAACTGGGCGAGATGTGGCTATTGCCGCCTTGTTAGGTGCCGAGGAATTTGGCTTCTCAACTGCGCCACTCATCACACTTGGCTGCATTATGATGCGTAAATGCCACCTTAATACCTGTCCTGTTGGTATTGCAACACAAGACAAAGAACTTCGTAAAAAGTTTACAGGTAAACCTGAATATTTAGTCAACTACATGTTTATGGTGGCAGAAGAGTTACGCCTAATTATGGCTCAACTCGGCTTTAAAACAATGAATGAAATGATTGGCAGGGTTGACATGTTAGAGATGGATAAAGCAATTAAGCACTGGAAAAAAGACTCCATTGATTTGAGTGCTTTGTTAACTATTGCTCAGAAACCAAATCCTGATACAGTGACTCACCAAAGCATTCCTCAGGACCATCAGCTTGACCAGCAACTTGATAACGATTTAATTAGCCAAGCTCGAAATGTAATCGAGCTCGGCGGGAAATTAATAATTGACTCATCCATTTCCAACACCGACCGAACAGTTGGGGCAATGCTTTCATCACATGTAGTAAAAACAATTGGCGGTAATAAATTGCCGGAAGGCTCAATTCATATTAACTTAAAAGGTTCTGCTGGACAGTCGTTTGGCGCTTTCCTTGCCAAAGGTATTACCCTTGAAGTTGAAGGAGACGCTAACGACTATGTAGGCAAAGGGCTCTCTGGTGGACGTGTGATTATCTACCCTCCAAAAAATTCAACTTTTATTCCACAAAACGAAATTATTGCCGGCAACGTTTGTGGATATGGCGCAACTGGAGGCGAGATGTACCTGTCAGGTTGCGTTGCTGAACGCTTCTGTGTTAGAAACTCAGGAGCTGTTGCAGTTGTTGAAGGTGTTGGCGATCATGGGTGTGAATATATGACGGGTGGTCGTGCCGTAATACTGGGTGAAGTTGGCCGTAACTTTGGAGCTGGAATGAGTGGCGGTATTGCCTATGTATATAATCCTAACTTGACTCTTCAGAGTAGAGCCAACCAAACAATGATTGATTTTGATCCTATGGATAATAATTCCCAAAAAGAATTATTCAAACTACTAACAAATCATGCCCAACTAACGGGCTCTAGAGTCGCCCATGAAATTCTTGATAACTGGAATAAAGAGCTAGCAAACTTTGTCAAAGTTATGCCAAAAGCACTCAAAGCTGTATTGGAAGCTCAAAATAACAAATTATTGCAAGCTAGCTAGATAGGGATTGCATCGATAAGATCAGCGCTTTGTCCTATCACATCTTCTACTCCGTCACCAATAACCGGCACTACTGAAATTACTGATCCGGTAACCCTCATGGGCACTGTCAGAACTTTTGTCATAACACAGCCCGAAAGATAACAGGCAAAAAGAACAAGTGCAACTACTTTATTCATTGCCTTCTATCCAAAGTAATGAAGTGGTATGTATACCGATTATTTTCATCTGGCTGTCTTGAATCTAAACTGATTTGAGACCACTCTGCTTCATTAAAGTTTGGGAAATGTGTGTCTCCCTCAAATTCACCTTCAATCCGGGTAATGTAAAGACGATCGGCGCTAGGCAGAATTTGTTGATATAGTTTTGCCCCGCCAATCACCATCACTTCAGTTTCACCTTGGGCTAATGAAAGAGCCTCTTCAATGCTATTTACCACTTCACAGCCAGCTATTTCAATATCGGCATTTCCAGTAATTACGATATTACGCCGATTTGGTAAAGGCCTGCCAATCGAATCGAAAGTTTTTCGACCCATCAGAATGGTATTTCCTGTAGTGAGCTTTTTAAAAAAAGCTAAATCTGCCGGCAGATGCCAAGGAAGCCCATTGTCTTTGCCGATCAAACGATTGCTGTCCATCGCAACGACAATAGATAAGCGCATAAGCCTTTGCCTTAATAAAGTAAAATATCGTAATATTTTACAATTATTCATCTGCCAGTGCCACTCATTCTTGCATCATCTTCGCCCTTTAGAAAAGCCATTCTAGAGAAACTTGGGGTTGTCTTTGTGACCGCTTCACCCGATGTCGATGAAGCTCGACATGACGGTGAAACACCATATAATTTGGTATTGCGATTAGCAGCAGCAAAAGCAAAAAAAGTTGCCAAATCACACTCAGGTCTAATTATCGCCTCTGACCAAGTTGCAACTTTTGGGTTAGGCACTGACGAAACAGATGAAATATTAACCAAACCACTAACGCATGAAAATGCTTTTAAACAACTAAAGCAAAGCTCCGGAAGAACGGTAACCTTCCTGACAAGTATTACCCTTCTTAATACTGAAACAAATAATCTTCAAAATCACGTTGAATTTTTTCAGGTATTTTTTAAGACTCTTAGTGACAACCAAATTCGCTCTTATCTTGAAAAAGAAAATGTCCTTAATTGTGCTGGCGGTTTCAAATCTGAAGGGCTTGGTATTGCATTGTTTAGTTGCATGAAAGGCGATGATCCAAATAGCTTAATTGGGCTTCCGACAATTAAGCTTGTTGATATGCTTGCAAAGGAAAATGTTCATATTTTATGAA
>CAJWTP010000048.1 GCA_913047325.1 uncultured Gammaproteobacteria bacterium | reverse complement strand
CTCCATGTTGATTTAGGCTTACATAATCGCCATGACACCAAACATTGGGAAAGCGCTCGAAATAAGATTGCCGGTATTTTCTGTCCCCCTCGTCATTCCAAAAACCAGTCGGCTTAGATGGGAAAGTTTTGATACATACAAGTTCACCTTTTTCATCAGTAACTGATTTTCCATTTTCATCCCAAACTTCAACCGACATGCCAAGTCCGCGTGTCTGTAGTTCGCCACGATAGACTGGAAGCAGTGGGGAGCCTAAAACAAAACAAGAAACAATGTCGGTGCCGCCAGATATAGATGAAAGACAAACTTCTGCCTTTACTTGTTCATAAACATAATCATAGCAATCAACACTCAACGCTGAACCTGTAGACAAAATCATTTTAATGGAGTCTAGATTATGAGTTTTACAAGGGGATAAAGCTTTCTTTCTTGCAGTATCAAGATATTTTGCAGAAACACCCATGAAATTTAATTTTTCTTGTTCAGCATAATCAAATAGGATATTGTCATTATTTTTTATAAATGGTGAGCCGTCATAGAGCATCAAAGTAGCTCCAGAAGCCAAGCTACTTACAAGCCAATTCCACATCATCCAGCCGCAGGTCGAAAAAAAGAACACTCTGTCACCTTTTTTAATATCACAATGCAACATGTGCTCTTTTTTATGCTGAATTAATGTTCCTCCAACACCATGCACAATACACTTTGGAATGCCTGTGGTACCTGAGGAAAACAAAATATAGAGAGGATCATTGAACGCCACAGATTCAAACTCTAGATCTGGGTTTGTAGGTCCGTTGACAATTTCATCGAACAAAAATGACTGATCAAAATCAAGGAAATCAAAGCCGTCATTAACAAATCGTACCACTAAATTCTGTTCAACACTTGGCAATTGTGACACAATTTTTTTATTTTTTTCGAGACAGTCAAACTCTTTGCCGTTGTAGTAATATCCATCTACACAAATAAAAACCTTGGGTTCAACCTGGCCAAACCTATCAAGTACGCCTTGCACTTCAAAATCTGGCGAACATGAAGTCCATACAGCTCCTAAACTTGCAGTAGCAAGCATCGATATAACTGTTTCTGGCATATTAGGTAAAAAACCAGCAACCCTATCTCCTTTCTTGACGCCATTTTGCTTAAGCCAAAATGATAATCTAGCAACCTGTCTATAAAGTTCTAGGTGGCTTAAACTGCTCTTTTGTTTATCTTCCGCCCAAAAAACGATGGCAGGATTATCGCTTCTTTCAGATAAAAGATTTTTTGCGAAATTAAGCCTTGCATCAGGAAACCATTCAGAGCCTAAAAAATCATCACCATATTTCAATACCTCAGTGGGGTTTCTTTCGGCAATTATTGATGCATAATCCCAGAATGACGACCAAAATAGTTCAGGGTAATTACATGACCATTGGTATAAGTCTTCGAAATCTCCTAGCTTTATCTGGAATTGTTTATTAACTTCCTGGATAAAATCGCAAGCCTGAGTAGTATCAATTTCCATAGAACTAGGTTGCCAAAGCATAGTGTTCATTTTATTGTCAATCTGATTTAAAAAACATCATTATAACTAGTCATTTTTTGCTTAAGTTTTTAAATAACGACGATTTATTTTGATTAATCATTCTTATATTCTAAAGTTTAATTATTGAAAATGTTCAAGAAATATATCTAAATAACTAAATGATTTGACTTCTTAATGTGTACAATAAATCTTAAGACTGAATATTTTTATTTAGTCTTTCTGTTTATGTTTTTCAACTGGCATCATAGATATCATTTCGATATCTTCGCCAATCTTTAAGAAAGGAGAATAAATATGAAAAAAACACAGATTAACAATAAGCCATTAATTCTTGATCGTAAAGTCTCTCGTCGTAATTTTTTAAGAGGCTCAGCAGCTCTTGGAATTGCCGGCTCAACAGCAGGATTACTAACAATGACAGGTAATGCATTTGCTGCTGGAGGAAAGCGTGGAGGACGATTGCGTGCTGGTATTGCACATGGATCTACAACAGATTCGTTAGATCCAGCAACCTATGAAAACAACTTTACGATACAACTCAACTACGGCATTCAAAACCATCTTGGTGAAGTGGATGCGGCTACTGGTGCAATGGTGCCAGAACTAGCGGAGAGTTGGGAGGCCACAAATGGCGCACAAACGTGGATATTTAATCTACGTCAAGGAGTAGAATTTCACAACGGAAAGACAATGGATGCCGATGACGTGATTGCATCTTTTCAGCACCATATGGGAGAAAGTGCGTCACCTGCAAGGTCGTTATTGGATCAAGTAAGCAGTATGCGTAAGGATGGTAATAACCGAGTGATCTTTGAACTCTCGGGTGGTAACGCGGACTTTAATTTTGTCGCTTCGGATTACCATATCGCCATTAAACCTTCCAAAGACGGGAAAATTGATCCGACTGATGGTATTGGCACAGGAGGCTATGTACTCAAAGAGTTTGAGCCGGGAGTACGTTTTCTAGCAGAACGCCATGCCAATTTCTTTAAGTCAGATAGAGCTTGGTTTGATGAGATTGAAATGATTTCTATCATTGATCCGGCCGCTCGCCAAAATGCTTTAGCCACTGGAGAAGTTGATACTATTGACCGTATAGACTTAAAAACTGCTCACCTGCTTGCTCGTCAAAGCGGTGTCAATCTAGAAGAAGTTACTGGCACAAAGCACTACACTTTTCCAATGAGGACTGACACAGCTCCATTTGATGATAACAATGTTCGCCTTGCACTCAAATATGCTCTCAAGCGTGATGAACTTGTGGAGAAAGTTTTGTATGGACACGGTACAGTTGGTAACGATCACCCTATAGCGCCAAGTAATCAGTACCATGCATCTACACTGCCACAACGTGAATATGATCCAGATAAAGCACGTTTTTATGCAGAAAAAGCTGGTGGTGTTAAAGTACAACTTTCTGCTGCTGATGCAGCTTTCCCAGGAGCGGTTGACGCCGCTGTCTTATATCAAGAACATGCGACTGCAGCTGGAATCGAGATTGAGGTTGTGCGCGAACCAAACGACGGTTATTGGTCTAACGTCTGGATGAATAAACCTTGGGGTGCTTGCTATTGGGGTGGAAGACCTACAGAGGACTGGATGTTCACTACTGCTTATCAAGGCGGTGCATCGTGGAATGATACGTTCTGGAAAAACGACCGCTTCGATGAATTGTTGCTTCTGGGTCGTGCTGAAACTAATAGGGATACACGTCGTGCAATTTACTACGAAATGCAGCAAATCGTCAGTGACGATGGTGGCGCTGTAGTGCCCATGTTTGCCAACTACGTCTTTGCGACAACTGATAAGGTTGGACATAGCGCAATGGCTGGAAACTGGGATATGGACGGTGCCAAGTACTTTGAGCGTTGGTGGTTTGTCTGATTAAGTAAGAAGGAGTAAGGCAAGTTTGCCTTGAATAAACAACTTTGAAGCATATCCTCAAAATTGTGGCCCAGCGCATCGCGCTGGGTCTTCTCACTCTTTTTGTTATTTCACTGTTGATTGCCTTTGGCGTAGAACTATTGCCTGGTGATTTGGCACAGGAGATACTTGGACAGGGGGCAACACCCGAAGGCCTAAGAGTGCTTAGATTACAACTTGGACTCGACACTCCACCACATATACGTTACCTTGATTGGCTTGGAGGTATGGTTACAGGAGATATGGGCCTGTCGCTGGCCAACAAGCGACCAATAGCAGAACTTATTGGGCCGCGCCTTTCTAACACGCTTTTTCTTGGAGGATTTGCTGCAATGATTGCGATTCCAATCGCATTAACCCTAGGCATCTTGGCTGCTCTCTATCGCAACTCACTTTACGACCGAGGCGTTAATATCTTTACTCTTACTTCCATTTCATTTCCAGAATTCTTTATTGCCTATATTCTGATTCTATTTTTTGCCATCAAACTGGGTTGGTTTCCAGGAATTTCAAACATTAGTTCAGAATTGTCATTTTTAGACAAACTATATCGAACATTACTTCCAGCAGCTTCACTAACTCTGGTAGTTGTTGCCCACATGATGAGGATGACAAGAGCCTCGATTATTAATTTATTGTCCAGTCCCTACATCGAAATGGCACACCTTAAAGGGATTAAACCACTAAGAATTATTACCCGCCACGCTCTCCCGAATGCCTTAGCCCCAATCATCAATGTGATTGCAATAAATCTGGCTTATCTCGTAGTTGGGGTAGTGATTGTGGAAGTAGTGTTCGTTTATCCGGGGCTTGGTCAATTGCTAGTGGATAGTGTTTCCAAAAGGGATGTACCTGTTGTTCAAGCCTGTTCAATGATCTTTGCTTCGGTTTACATTTTTCTAAACTTATCTGCAGATGTCATCTCAATAGTTACAAACCCTCGTTTACTTTACCCGCGCTGATGCAGAAAACTTTAAAAAATCTATCCTCTGCGCCATTGTCCGCTAAATTCGGCATGGTTGTCATTTTCATTTATCTTGTGGTAGCTATTTTTGCTCCTCTCATAGCCCCTTACGGGGAAAGAGAGATTCTTGGAAAAGCCTATGAACTTATGTCTAGCGAACACCTTCTTGGCACCGATAACTTAGGAAGGGATATGCTTTCGCGACTCATTTATGGCGCACGTAATACCATTGGGCTAGCTCTAATCATCACCGCCTTAGCTTTTTTAATTGGCAGCCTGACCGGTATGACTGCAGCTGCACTTGGTGGTTGGATAGATCAATTACTAAGTCGCATTGTGGATATCTTTATGTCTATTCCTGCACTGATTTTTGCCCTTTTGATTCTTTCCATCTTAGGTACTGCGATGCCCTATCTGATTGGTACTATTGTTATCGTCGATTCCACTCGTGTTTTCCGTGTAGTCCGCGCCTCCGCAATGAATGTTGCCGTAATGGACTACGTAGAAGTTGCAAGACTAAGAGGGGAGAAACTGCCTTGGATTCTCAGAAAGGAAATTTTGCCTAATATAACTGCTCCCTTGCTTGCTGAATTTGGGCTGCGTTTTTGTTTTGTGTTTCTTTTTATCTCAGCACTCAGTTTTCTTGGCCTTGGCATCCAACCTCCCACGGCAGATTGGGGATCGATGGTACGCGATAATGCTACACTGATCTCTTATAACGACATAACACCTCTCATTCCTGCAGGCGCTATAGCTCTATTGACAGTGGCAGTTAATTTCGTAGTTGATTGGATGTTGCACAAATCTAGCGGACTTAAAGATGTTAGTTGACGATACAAATAATTCAAATAGTGATTCTTCTCCTTTACTAAAAATGAAGGGTCTGCGTATTGAGGGACTATCGGATAAAGGTTGGCAGGAAATTGTTTGTGGAATCGATTTGCAACTTAACCGCGGAGAAATACTTGGTTTAATTGGTGAGTCTGGAGCGGGAAAATCAACCATTGGTTTGGCAGCAATGGGTTTCGCTAGAGACGGTTGTCGAATTATTGATGGAGAGATTGATTTTGATGGAATAGAGCTTCGAAAAGCACCCGAATGGCAAAAACGTAAACTCCGAGGCACCCGAATCTCTTATGTCGCTCAAAGCGCTGCTGCTGCTTTTAATCCGGCTCATCGCTTAATAGATCAATTTACTGAGGGGCCAGTAGACCACGATTTACTTTCCGAAGTTAAAGCAAAAGAAAAAGGTCGTGCACTTTACCGAAGCCTTGACCTTCCCGACCCTGATTATATCGGCGAACGTTGGCCACACCAGGTTTCCGGTGGACAACTACAACGGATGATGGTTGCGATGTCAATGTCCTGTGAGCCAGACTTGATTATATTTGATGAACCAACTACTGCATTGGATGTAACCACTCAGATTGAAGTCTTAAAAACAATTAAAGAAATTGTAATAGACAAAAATGTCGCAGCTATTTACATCACGCACGACCTCGCAGTTGTCTCTCAACTTGCAGACCACTTAATGGTGCTACGTTATGGAAATCTGATTGAAGTGAACAGTACCGGTCAGATTCTTAAAAGTCCCAAACAGGAATATACTCGAAATTTATTAGATGCTCGCAGTCGAAATGAAAAAATTACTGCACAAATTCCGAATCCGAAAACACTGCTAAGTGTTGAATCTGTTACAGCAGGATACGGCAAAGGGCCTGATATTTTGCAAGATGTCTCGATTTTGGTCGAAAGAGGACGTACTGTGGCTGTGGTCGGAGAATCTGGTAGCGGAAAAAGTACATTGGCAAGAGTTGTTACCGGGCTGCTTCCAGCACGTTTCGGTGGCATCCACTTTCAAGGAGAGCCACTCCCAGATGAGTTGAATAATAGGGAAAAACAACAACTACAGAAAGTTCAAATGATTTACCAACTGCCAGATATTGCACTTAATCCACGTCAACGGGTGCGGGATATTATTGGTCGCCCTTTGAGTTTTTATCTAGGTTTACAAGGTAAGGAGAAAGAACAACGCATTAATGAGTTGCTTCAACAAATTGAACTCCCCCAAGACTACATAGACCGACTACCAGGGGAACTATCGGGTGGCGAAAAACAACGTATCTGTATTGCTCGCGCACTGGCCGCTGAACCTGAACTTATTATTTGTGACGAAGTGACTTCTGCCCTTGATTCCATCGTTGCCAAGGCCATCCTCAACTTGCTACAACGACTTCAAAATGAGCTTGGAGTTACCTATCTATTCATCAGCCATGACCTTGATACCGTCGCCAATATTGCCGACCAAGTTGTTGTTCTATATGCCGGACGGGTGGCCGAACAAGGCTCTAAGTCGGCCGTTTTTCAGCCACCATTTCATCCTTATACTCGACTTTTACTTTCATCGGTTCCGGAAATGCGTCAAGGATGGCTAGAAGAAACTCTTTCCACTCGAGAAGCTAAAGCAGGTATTGCTCGCGAGGTAAAAATTACTGAACAAGGCTGCCCCTTTGCTGAACGTTGCCCTATATCTATTGAACACGTTTGTGTAGGCTCAAGACCTCCGCTACAAACCACGACTTCAGGACATGTGTATGCATGCCAACACGCGAAAAAAGTACTGCTTAGAGAAAGCCAACATTAAACTCGGTAAAATTCAACAGGCCAGGATTACTTTCAAAGAAAATTGTTTATACGCCATCAGTTATAGCCCATTGTCTTATCGCTCCAAATTTTTCAGTATTTGCAAATATAATTGTCTCAAGAAAAACCTCTAGGTACCTTTTCTTGCCATTTATGTTGATGAATTTGAACGCCATTTTCTAGAGCCTCTATGTTACTGTTCAAGTAGAAATAGTCGGTATCGCAAGTTACCCTTAGTTGGGTATAAATATTAATATCCCAGCCAGGCCTCGATTGATGGGAATGCCAGCGGCATTCACTACTAGCAGAGTGAGGGTCATCGGGCAATATACTGTGCCTCTCAGTACATGATTCACCCACAGTTAGATTGTGCTCTAGAAAGATAAACTCACCAAAATCGTCATTAATTAGCGTAGTTACACGACCATCTGCTGCATCTGTTTGTGTCAAACGGTCATGCTTTTCTGGCCTTATTCTTTTGGTTTTATTAACTGGACAAACGTAGCCCTGACCTAAATCTCGAGCTAAGGCTGCACTACGATCATGGCAAGGTATAGTTAAACAAGCAGATGCCAAATCTAAAGTTAACTTTGTCTTTTTTGGTGCAGGCCAAAGTAAGGGGAAATAAGCGTTTGACACTGCTAAACGCAGTCTGTGTCCAGCTGGTACCTGATACCCTGTGTCATCCAATTTGATTGATACATTTATTACCTCCCCGGCCACCACCAACTTCGGACAATCTAAGCCATCTCGCATAGCGAGATTGAGAACACCATAACTAATCCTTTTGCTGCTACCGCTCGGAGACACATCACACAGACGAACAATTATTTGGCCGCAATTTTGATCACTAACAACCCTCACCTTAAATTCACTAGCACCCAGTATAGATATAGGGCTTTCAAGTGGCCCTGTATCAAAGCACAGGCTATTAACATCATCTTGACGTTGATCTGTTGGAAAATCAGGTCCATACCAAATCACGCAATATTCACCACTTGCTGAACCAGTAGTTAGAGGACTCTGCAGAGAAACTTCGCCCATGATTTTGACATCAGTTAACTGTCCATTAGGGCTTAAATTAAAGTCTATTGTCTGACTTTGTAGTGGCCATTGATTTCCCTCTACCCATAGTCCAGGCCTCTGTTCATAGGTCGCTTGGGGTGGTACAGCATCTTGAATATAAGCGGCAATAACAGCTTCTTCCATAATGCCATTATTGATATCCTTGAGCCAATAATCCCACCATCGCTTGGCTTCGGCTAAAAAGTCCACCTCTGGCTTGGGTGATGCAAAATTTGGGTATTTGTGAGCCCAAGGGCCAATCAAAGCTTTTTTCGGGCCAGGCAAGCCTTGTATTATGCGCGGGATTGCAACCGAATAGGCATCACCCCAACCACCAACACAATAAACTGCAGCTTTAAGAGCAGAGTAGTTCTCATTAATAGAACCATGTTTCCAGTAAGCATCTTTATATGTGTGTTCTAGCCAGTTTCTTGCTAATAATGGCATATTCTGCAATCGTTCAAGCCAATGCTCCCGCCACGTCTCCGGCAGTAATAGTGGATCGGGCGCCTTGGCCATATAGCAAGACATCGTGGAGGCCCAGCTAAAATTTTCTGTCAATAAAGCACCACCACGATAATGAATATCGTCAGCGTACCGATCATCTGTAGAACAAACGGTGATTATAGCCTCTAGTGCAGCTGGTCTCAAAGCTGCCACCTGCAAGGAGTTGAAACCTCCCCAGGATTTACCCATCATACCCACCTTGCCGCTACACCAATCTTGCTGTGCAAGCCAACCAATTATTTCAACAGCATCTTCCAATTCTTGCTGCAAATACTCATCAAGTAACAAGCCATCAGATTCACCACAACCACGCATATCTACTCTCACGCATGCATAACCAAAGGCAGCCCAGTAGGGGTGCATTTGCTCATCTCTAATGGCTGTACCGTCACGTTTTCGATAAGGAATATATTCTAAAATAGCTGGCACTGGCTGTTCAATGGCATTGGTGGGTAGCCAAGCACGTGCTGCAAGCTGAACACCGTCAGAAAGGGGAATAAAAAAATTCGACCACTCTTCAATGGTGTTGGTGAAATTAGGTTCAGTCGACATAGCTCAATACTCTATACACAGACCAGTATACAATTTAATGAAGCTTTTGATGCTAGAAGTAGAGAATAAATCCCCTCACACATCAAACAAAATTTGGACTGAAATGTTCTTATTCTTCCAGTCTAAAGGGAGGGTATTCGTCAGTTGTTAATAAAAACACGTAAGCATTAACCCTTAATGACCAACGCAAGAAGCCCTCTACAAAATCAAATATCCCTTTCGGATATCGCCCTGTGAATAGAATAGCAAACCAAGCAAAAACACTACAAAAAACAACAGCAATGAACATAAATACTAAAACGATGAAGTGTGGGATAGCTAGAATCCATTTGACAAGTGGCATCCATCTATTTAGGTCTTTCTTAACGTCTGGATAAGGTATATCAACTTTTACTGCTTGGTCATCGTCGGTTGAAGGATATTCGTCCCTCATTAACAACCCATAGGCAGCAATTCTAAGCCAGAATTTAGTAAGAGCGAGATTCCAATCAAACCACCACTTTGGGTATTTTTCTCTAAAAAGAATCATTAAAGCTACTGCCAGCGACAAGGCTTCCGCGTAAGAGGAAATAAGAGCAAGCACTATGATTATTGGGATGACTAAGATCAGCCTAATAAGTGCTGTTAATTTGTTAGAGGCTTCTGAGTAATCAATCTTTAGGTTTACTGGATATTGCTTCATTTTTAATCTTCTAATAAATAGTCATTTTACTTACAATCATTTAAAAAACTCTACATAGACTATATAGACAACCAATGTAAGCCATATCAAGCCAACATTGTCTCGAATTCGTAGAGAGTGTTTTTCTAGTTTTGTAAGATTATTGTCAATGTCATGGAGTTGCTCATTTATAGCGTTGTTATCTTCATTCATCTTTATTCTCCTTAAAAAAATTATTGACTAATACAAAAAACTTCTTGTATCTCTTTGTTGAATGCTAATGCAATTTTGAATGCTAACTCTAGAGATGGGGTGTACTTATATTTCTCAATGGCAACCACTGTTTGCCTGGAAATACCAACCAAATCAGCAAGTTCTTGTTGTGTCATTTCGTCATTATTAAACCTAAGCCTTCTGACAGAATTTTCTATATGGATTTTTTTCTTAGCCATTTATAAATAATGCTAATTGTAAAGATATATCTTTAATAAAAGACTAGCAATACTTGCTATAAATCCTGAAAGAGTTATAGCGATAAGCCCTATATTGATAGTAAGATTAAACCAGCCTAATAAGACAAGAATAGTTACAATTGAGATTCCAAATATAGCACTACTTAGACGTAAGGCATAGAGCTCATATAAGCCATCCCTTTCGTCATCAATATTTTTTTCATAACTACCAGTGATGACTGATGAGAATATATTAATAACTATGGTCAGGGCGATGATTGCAATGATGCTAATTCCAATTCCTTGAGCAAGCACTTTAGAAATCGACTCTATAGTCATTTTTGAAGCCTCAGTTAAGTTATACCACATCCAAATCATCGCAATTGATGCTCCGGTTATCTCTGCTAAAGTATTTCTAAGTTTTATATTCATATTCATAAATTATCTAATATGTAAAGTATAACATACTTTATGTAATATATAACATACTTTATGTAAATAATATATTACATAAGTCTATTTATAATAAAAAAATCACTCCGCTATGTATTAATTTACCCTCCCTCACATATCAAACGAAATTTGGACTTTTATCCTGACTAGATTTATACTGGTTTCAAACTGAATAGGAGTGAAAATGTTTTGTAATAAAACTGAGATACCGCAAGAGATATGTGAGATTGATGAAAAGTTAAAGGTTTATGTCACAAAATAATAAGTCCAAGCCATATGAATCTCTTGTGGCAGTTAGAAAGAATCTTCGTGTCAAGTGGTATCGCAGTCTCCTTGACAAAGAGAATCTCAGAGAATTGACACTGAAGAATGATTATCAGGGCTGGATCCAGGCAGGAGGACATTTTGTGGTTTTTTTGATAACCGGGCTGCTGACATACTTATTCTGGAGTCTGGAGGTATGGTGGGCTTTTTTCGCCGCATTGTTTTTTCACGGTACAGTCAGCAGCTTCTTCACGGGAGTAGCGCCACATGAACTTGGTCACGGCACTGTTTTTCGCAGCAGGAACCTAAATAAAGTTTTTCTGTACCTTTTCAGCCTGATCAGCTGGTGGGACCCTTTTGATTACGCGGTGAGCCATACCTACCACCATCGCTATACCATGCATCCAGAGGCGGATCGAGAGAATGTCTCGCCGCTGGAGCCGTCACTAAATCTTATTTTGTTGATACAGCTTTTCAGCATAAACCTTTTCAGCAGAGCTGGACGTGTTTTTGGCAAAGGAGGGGTGTTCTCCACAATATACCTCACATTTTTATCTGCTATGGGAAAAACCGGTTCAAAAGATATTCCCAGTCAGGAGTGGCTGCAATCACTGCATACTGATCAGCCTGAAGAGCATCACAAGTCCATAATGTGGTCAAGATTCCTGTTATCCTTCCATGGCAGTTTACTGATTATTTCATTTGCTTCCAATTTATGGGTACTGCCGCTTATAATTTCTTTTCCCGCTTTCATTGCAAGCTGGGCTTCATACTTCACCGGATTGACTCAGCACTGCGGATTGAAAGACAATGACTCAGATTTTCGCAAATCATCACGAACAATAATACTGCACCCCATACTGGAGTTTCTATACTGGCATATGAACTGGCATATTGAACACCACATGTATGCGGCAGTCCCATGCTACAATCTCAGGAAACTAAATAAGCTGGTAGCCGATGACATGCCTGAGCCAAGGACGCTTATGGGTGCATGGAAAGAAATGAGGCAAATATGGCGAAAACAAGAGCAAGACCAAAACTATCAGTTTGACACTAAAGTTCCTGACCTTCAAAAGAAGCACAATTCATTTGAAGACCCGTTAACATCATCAATCGGCGATCTTGCACCTCATTCCTTGAGATAGCGAAGATATATTAATTAATCCCCCGCCACACATCAAACGGAATTTAGACTTTTATCCTTGAAATTTATATTATTGTCTTTATTTACTAATTATCCAGTCTTTTAATAGTGAAATACCTTTTAGTATTTTTGGACAAGCTAA